>CAYNDN010000473.1:0-4447 GCA_964395075.1 uncultured Lentimicrobiaceae bacterium
GAAAGTAACCGACCAGGAAGGCTGGTCGGCCTGGCAATCGGTGAGTGTGAAAATCTTATAGCTGCGGATTGAAAACGAAAGGGAGAACGGAGGTAAGGAATTCATTATCAATTACCAAAACGGTTAATTTTCCACCCCTGCGAAAAGAGCAACTCTCCTGATAACGTTTACAATTTCAGGATCAATTTCATCACGATAGATGGATTCGGCCAGTGCCAGATCAGAGAACTGAGCGTATTTTGATTCCTGGAGCCACCTTTTAATTTTAGGGAGCACATAGGCTTTTGCATCGGCTAAGGCAGGTTTATCTGCTTCCCAAATTTCATTCATCATTTTTTTGGCTGCTCTGTTTTTTCTAACAATGTCCCAGCCTTTTTTTTCGACGTTGGAGTAATCTTCGATAGCTTTGGCAACTTTTTCTTCAACAATTTCCTTGCTTTCTTCTATTGCAACATGATAGCTGTCGATAAGCGGCCCGTTAGAAAGGGTTTCAATACCATTTTTATCTTTAACGATTCTTTCAATAGCACTTGGAACCAGCATGTAGTTTTCGATTTCTGCACGTTTCCAGATGTGGTACTCAATGTTGGGGTCGATCTCCGATAATTTTTGTAGAAGTTTTTCACGAAAAGGATGGTAATCCCAATCCGCAATAACAAAAAATTTCAAGGGTGAACCGGTTAGGTTAAGCTTAAAGAGGCTGGTTAGTTGTTTCCTGAGCTTTTTCATATCCTGCCTGCAAGGATTTCCTTTGGCCGGATATATGGCCAACCGTCGTTCTACTTTTTGCCAGTTTGCAGCCCCAAGTATTTTTTTTCCAAACACCTGCAAAAATTTCCAGTCATCCTGATCTTCAACAACAATCATACGCCTGAATTCCTGTAATTGAGCAATTTGGATATTATCAAAAGACCCCAGTGTTTCGAGTAAATCATATACATCAAAATTGATTTGAAGGCGATTTGCCGTGTTTCCATTAAGCGATATAATTTGATCGGGCTCCAGGCGCGAAATAATGTCTCTTGAGTGGGTAGCAAAAAGGATTTGTTTTCCTTCATTGTTGATCAGTTTTTTAAGCTCATCAATAAGTGCGGCTTGCATTGTGCCATGCAGGTGAACATCAGGCTCGTCCAATAATACAAGATTAGGATTTCTTAATCTGATAAAACCAAAAAGGTAAACAAACTGCTGAAACCCACTTCCTGCCATAAACAAATCGAAGGCTTTTCTTTTTCCTTCCTCCCTGTAACTCACATCGATATACTTGTCGGTTACCTCATCAAAATCGATGTTTAATTTTTGAAACGATGGGACAGCATTCTGCAAAACCTCTTCAAGGTAATTGATTTCACCTTTTTGTTTAAGATCATACAAAAGATTTCGTATTACGCTGTTAACCCGTCCCCGCGACAATGCATCCTCGACTACTGCCTGGGTTCTTTTTTCTTCCTGGGTAAGAAAAGTAGAAAATACAGGCAGGTAAGATATTTTGAATGCAGCCAGTTGTTCAAGCCATGCCGGATCGTTGTCTGTTTGCAAACCAATCGAATATCTGTTAAAATTCAAATCCAGCGTGGCTTTTGCTGCCCTGCCATTTACAAATTCAACTCCAACTTCAACAATTACATGTTTGCCGGTTTTTTGTGCTATTTTATCAGTCCACAAGTCTATTGCATTTGCTACGGGAAGAACCACAAATTCTTCCGGTGGGATAGACCGGTTTTTAATCTCAAGTTGGTTTTTCTGCCCATTGAAACCATTGCCGGTTCGCCGGGCAAGGCAATTGTGCAAAACAAAATCGAATAAAGCCAACGACTGAAGAAGCGTGCTTTTTCCGCTGTTATTTGCTCCTACCAGGCAATCAAACGACGATAAATCTATTTCCAGTAATTCAAATCGCTTAAAATTCCTGACCTGCAGCTTTCGGATTTTTAAATCTGTATTGCTGAATTGCATTAGACATTGAATTTCTATAAATTTCAGAAAACAAAATTAATAAATCCTGATTAGCTTTTGGGATAAAAGCATGCTGCTAAACTGAATAATATTCTCGCAAAGACGCAAAGTGTTGATTATCCGTAAAACAAAAAAACCTGCCCAACTTGAGCAAGCCAAAACCAAAAAAGGAGTTACAATTAAAAACATCCATCCTGTTTTGGCTTGTCCAGGTTGTCAGGCTAAAATCCGCAAGGATTTTTTTCAGATTCTCGGATCTGCAAGCGTATTCGAGCACGCTGTTGATTTAACCTGCTGATGCTTGGGTAGATGTGTTTTTTGATTTTCGGCAGCGTTCACTGCAATATTTTACGTTGTCCCAGTTATTTTGCCACTTTTTGCGCCAGGTAAAGGAAAGGCCACACACAGGGCAAACCTTTTCGGGAAGGTGAACTTTTTTGTGTGGCATTGTTAAAATTCCGAATTTGTTAATTGTTGTCCCTTGCGGGGATGGGAATACCGAATGATTGGCTTTGGCAGAAAATATGCATCCAGTCCCACAACGGAAACGCCATCAGCTTTTGACGGATTCACAACAAAATCGCTGTTGAGAGAGTCCACGGGCAAAAAGATTTCCTGAATCGCTCCGATAATCAAAATGGTTTTGTTGATTTTGATCAATTCCTCATCCACATATTTCAATCCTGTTTTAATTAAGCTTTCATGCACATAAGGAGCGTTGTGTAATTGACTATTTTCGGGAGTAAGCCCCACGGCTTCAAATTCCGATTCACCTTTTTTAAATTTGGCGGCGGTTTGATGGGCTTGCTTTAGCATATTTTTATGCACTTGATTGATGGTAAACCACGGGTATTCTTTGATGTTTTCCAGGGTGTGCCGGGCAACTGTGTGTGGCCTCAGGATAAATCCCATCAAGGGCGGGTTGGCCCCAATATGAACCACCGAATTAAAAATGGCCAGGTTGTGATTGCCCCTGCCATCGGTTGTGCCAATCAGGTTTGCGCTTTTAAATCCGCCCAGCGAGTTGATCAGGTTTGTCCGATGGCGTTTCTCAAGACTGCGAATCTCCGCTGCATTCAAATGTCGGTTCATTGCATTGTTATTTGCTTATCAAACACAAATATTAATTCAGAGTTCAGCCGGGGAGAAGTTTTTAGCACCTGCAAGAAAACTCATGAATATGATTTTCAACAGTTTGTTTACCCCGACCCTAAAGGGAGCAAACTGTTGAAAATTAGAGCACCCTTTAGGATCGGGGCACATTCTGATTTTCAACATTGATCGTTTTCTTGCGGGAACTAAATAGGATTAGTATATTTTTGCATGTTTATAAAGTAAAGCATGACGTTTCACAACAATAAAAACAATTGTATCAATTGCACCTGCAAGGTGCCGTTATTTAAAGGGTTAACGCCCGATGAGCTGGTAAAGGTGAATGCACATCGTTATGAAATATTTTATCATGCGGGTGAAATTATTTTCAAGCAGGGCAGCCCGGCCACGCATGTGCTTTCGTTTACCCGGGGGCTGGCAAAGCTTACCCTCGAAGACAATGGCAAAAACCTTTTTGTTGGCATAATCAAGCCGGGTGCATTTATCGCGGGTTCGGGTATGCACCTCGAAAAACGCCATCATTTTACAATTACAGCCCTTGCCGATTCAAAGGTTTGTGCCATCAACCAGGGTGTTTTTATTGATATTTTGCGCAACAACCAGAAATTCCTCACCGAGTATTTAAACGAATTAAATGAAGCATACATCGACCTGGTATATCGCCTGGCCGGCCAAACCCACAAACAAGCTCGCGGTAAAGTTGCCGATGCCATTCTGTATCTCTCCGATGCTTTTTATGGCAAGCCTGACTTTCGCATACAACTTTCAACACGTGATATTGCTGAAATGAGCGGGGTTTCAAAAGAGAGCGCCGCCCGCACGCTGAAAGAATTTAGCCAGGAAAAGATTATTGCCTTCAACAGGCAGGAAATGAATATATTGAACCTGCAGCAATTAAAAGAAATTTCGAAAGTTGGTTAATTTGGGGCCTGCTGAAAAAGCAGGATGCCCGGCAAAATGGGCTTTCCCTACGCGCAGCACCATTCATCACTGATATCTGAAACACTGAAAAGTGACAACTTTATGTAGATATTTATTAATTAACGGCCAGGCTAAGTGCGACAGAGCTTAAAGAAAATTGGGTTCTGCAATAGTAGTTTTGTAATTTTGTGAAACAATTAAATAGCTTGAAATATGAAAACAGCATTGCAAATAGATATTACATTTGAGCAAATCCTTTCTTTGGTCAGGCAGCTACCAAGACAACAAAAAGTAAAACTGACAAAAGAATTGGAAAAAGAAGCCATCGACTCAAAGTTGTCACGCTTATTAATGAAAACCGGATGAATGAGGAAATTCAGGAAAACATTGAAGAATCAGAATCACCACAAGCGAAGCGATTCTTGTCCGGGAACCGGATCACACAACATCCGGGAAT
>CAYNDN010000474.1:0-4433 GCA_964395075.1 uncultured Lentimicrobiaceae bacterium
ATTATCGTGGTGCCCACACAGTTCCACCCGCAATTCCCTATCCAGAATGTACCGGAACATTTCACCCATTACGTCCCCACTTATACCGAAATAGCAGTAACCCTGGCAACTCTGGCAGGAGCACTGCTGATCATTACATTGCTTGTGAGAATTTTCCCGGTAGTACCCATCTGGGAAGAAGCACACGACCGTGGTATTCATAAAATTTTTAAAGCTGAAAAATAAGATGAAAATGACTGGAGAAAAAAAATATACAATTGGTTTGCTTTTGCTGGTATTCCTATTCAGCAGTTTTTTTGCACTTGCACAGGATTTCCCGCCATGGCCGGTACCGGATGATGCGGCTGCTGTAGAAAACCCGATTGAAGACAACAAAGCCTCACTCGAAGCCGGAAAAGCACTTTACGACCTGCAATGCAAAGCCTGCCATGGCGAAAAAGGATTAGGCGATGGATTGATTAAATCAGGAAGCCTGGTGGACGAAAAATTCCAACAACAATCTGATGGCGCCGTATTCTGGAAATTACAGGAAGGCCGCGGCCAAATGCCGAGTTTTGCCGCACTTCCCGAAGATCAGCTTTGGAATGTGATCAATTACATCAGGAGCCTTTCAAAAAAGCGTGAGGACCTGGTGATGAAAAATGCGGTGATCGCACTGTTTTTCAACGAAGAAGGCGAAAAGAAAGAACTTACTGCGAAGGTGGAGCAGGTTGCTGATGATGGCACCAAAAGCCCGGCAGAACGGATAAAAGTAAACTTTGGTATTGAACGCTATTTTGGTATATTGCCCATAGTTAGCCAATCAAAATATACCAATGCAAACGGTGAAGTTACCGTTACTTTTCCCAATAACATCATCGGCGACGAAAATGGTGTTTTGAATATTGTGGCAAGTATTGAAGATATGGAATTCAACCCGGCAGAGGCCACCTCGGAAATTGAGTGGGGCCAGATCAATCCAAAAGATTACTGGACAGAGCGCAGGGCACTGTGGAAAAACAACGATTACATCCCATTGTGGCTGTTGGCCGGTTTCTCGCTGGTAGCCATCGGTATATGGCTAACCATTGTTTATGTGGCACTTTTGGTAAGAAAAATCAAAGTTGAAGGCGATAAATTTGAATAAGTTTTCATAACCTCCATTTTTTGAATAATAAGCCGGGTTTTTAACAGCCCGGTTTTTTTATGCTATAAAACGTCAATCCTGAAATCATTTTTAAACCCGACTTTTATGTCGTTAAAAAATTATACTTTTGCGCCTCAAATTAAAATCTATCAAACAATTATAATTTTATATTCATGGGAAAAGGAGATCAACGCACCAAAAAAGGTAAAAGAGTAAGAGGTTCTTATGGTAAAAGTCGCCCACGGAAACCGGGCGTATCACAACTCGAACAGGTGAAAACCCACGTTGAGCATGATGAGAACCTTACTACGGTGGAAGAAGCCAAATAGTAACCAAAAGGTTTTTCTACTTTGCGATTGAAAGGTTTTCAATCGGCAATCCGGTTTTAGCTTAAAAATATTATTGGCAGGAAATTGCAAAATTTTCTGCCATTTTTTTATACACATTTCCGCGCTCTTCAAAATCCCTGAAAGCATCATAACTTGGTGCGGCAGGAGAAAGCAGGCAGGCATTTCTCATTCCAACTTTCCCAAACCAGTCGGCAATATTTTCAAAGCTTTCGAAAAAATGTAAAGTCTGGCCGGGCTTACTATGCAATTCAAATTCATGCATCAAACGCATTCCGGCTGGTCCGGTAAATGCAAAATATTTAATTGTTGATTCAGCGAGAAACCCAATCAAACCCTGGTAGCTGATTCCACGATCGAAACCACCAAGGATAAGCATGCTGACATTTTTTATGGTTTTTACCGCTTCAATGGTCGATTCAGGGATTGTGGAAATTGAATCATTATAAAAATCAATCCCGCAAAAATTACCCACATATTCCAGGCGATGCGACAAAGGATTAAAGGTTTTTATTCCAGCCAGGATATGATCAGCAACAACACCCAAATATTTAGCTGCCGAGGAAGCAGCGAGAATATTTTTACGGTTGTGATCCCCTTTTAATTTTGCGTAATTGAAGAAATCTTTTACCTCATCATTTTCAAAAACAACACTGTTATTTTCAGACTCAACGTCTATGGGAAAATTCCCTGAAACAAAATCTAAAAACTTTAGCTGCTGTTGAATTTCCCGATTGTTATTATCATAAAGAAAAACATCATCCGGCATTTGAAACCGGCAAATATTCATTTTGGCCCGGTAATAATTTTGTACTTCACCGAAATAATCCAAATGCTCCGGGAATAAGTTGAGCAAAACTGCAATGTGAGGTGAGTGCTTTACGTTTTCGAGCTGGTTGGCCGAAAGTTCAAACACGATGGTTGTTTCATCCTGAATATCCGAAAGCAGATCAAAAGGTGGTTTTCCGATATTCCCAACCAGGACAGTATCTCTATTTGCTGATTTTAAAAGGTGATAAATCAGACTGGATGTTGTGCTTTTTCCTTTGGTTCCGGTAATGCCGATGATCTGATCACGAAAACACTCCAAAAACAATCCGGTTTGTGAAAGCCAGGTTTTGTCATTTTCGTTTTTCAATTCCCCGGGCAGATTAACCCCCGGAGATTTGATGATCACATCATAATCCTTAACCGACTCCAGATAATTTACACCTGTGTGAAAATTATGATTTTCAGATTTAATCTCCCTGTGTGTTGGCTTGTTTTGGTCAGCAATTCCGATAAATAATTCCGGGAAATACTTTTTGATAAAGTTGTGGGATGACCGGCCCTCCCGGCCATAGCCAAGGATCAGCACTTTTTTATGCTTTGTATATTGTTCAAAAAGTTTGATCATGCAATGGCTGATTTGATGATTTGCTCGTATCCGGAACTCAGAAAGTGGTGATCATTCATTTGCCTGAGGAGTAATTCAAAAGATTGGATTTGATCGCCTTTTCGATTCCGGTAATATTTCAACAGGTAAGGCAATCTTTCAATTTGATTTTTTGCAAGCATCATCCCGAGAGCTACATTCACTTCATCCACGGTGCCCACGCATTCAAACGGTTTTTCATCTGCCATCCCGGTGAGTTCATCAAATGTAGTTTGCAACTCCGGATCATCCAAAAGCTCCCTGCCAAAAACCCGGACTAAAATATCTGAGGAAATAAAAGGCCCCATAATTATCCGTGTGAATAAACACTTGGGGCAGCTTCCACACCATGTATCCGTTTTGCTGCCCACATTACAACTCCTGAAGGTTTCGTAATGATGTGGAAATTCTGAAAACAGCTTTGCAATTTGCAACTCATTCAATGGCCTGAGAAAACTAAAATAGTTGAATTCATTACTGATGTTTTTTTCAACATATTTCCTGAGATCACTTTCGAATTCCACTGATTTGGAATATTGATGATTGATCTTTGTTCCCGGAATGGTAGGCTCGTTGGCACTCGATTCATTGGAAAGTGCAATGCTCCCTGCCCCACCCAACCGGGCAGCCAAAAGCGCAACAAAAGCCAGCAACGCCGAAAAAGGCGTATGCCCGTTAAGGTATCCCTTGCTGTTAAGATCGAGCAGTTGCTTGTCCAAAGTACGCTGAACAACAAAAATATCTGCTTCCTGAAATCTGGCTTTTAATGCTGATTTTATGGATGCGGGCCGGGGATTTAATATAAATGGAACTATTTCACTTCCGGCATTTTTCAACAACTCGAGTGTTACAACAGAATCTTTCCCACCACCCACAGGAACCAATGTTTTCGCATTGGGCGTAAAATCAATGGGAGTTAAGGACGGGCCATCGGAAAATGAAAATTGAAACTGTTCACCCGCTCCAACCTCAATTCCGTTGGTGTAGAAAAACTCACCCAACCCAAAAAACCAAAGCTTTTTCCAAAACTGCTGCTGGTCATCGGATAACCGGAAAGGTTTAACAATAACTTCAAGCGGACAAGCTGCTTTCCAATAACTGATGAGTTCAACCATGCCGATATGAAATACAAGATTTTGCACTTCATTTTCGTTTAGGGTAGCGAAACCCGATTTGGGGAACGGAATAAACAATCCCGGTTTAAAAGTGATATCGCCTGAAAGTTTAAACTCAAAAGTTACCCGGATTCCTTCAGGTTGATTAATAATGTTAAAGCTTTCATAAATGAGTACCGGATGTTTTTGACGTAACGCTTTGAAAATCTGATATCTGCTATTTACGGGCATGTTAAATATTTATGAAAGTCGAATATTTGTTTTGAATTTCAAAAGTAGATAATTAATTTTGAGTGATGGAAAATTTCGATGACCTTATACGTATTAAAACCAACAACATGAAACCCGGCCCGGGAAAAATCCTCATTTCCGAGCCATTCCTGTCTGATTATTATTTCAAAACATCGGTTGTATTGCTGGCTGAACACAAC
>CAYNDN010000475.1:0-4427 GCA_964395075.1 uncultured Lentimicrobiaceae bacterium
AGAGATGAGTTTAGAATTGGAATGTTGGAGTGTTGGGGTATTGGAATGTTGGATTGTTGGAGTGTTGGAATAATGGAGAATTGGAATAATGACTACAAATGACCCCACCAATGACCACCAATGACTTCGTAACTAAATAACGAATAACCAATAACCAATAACCAATAACCAATAACGAATAACCAATAACGAATAACCAATAACAAATAACCAATAACCAATAACGAATAACACTTAACCCAAAACCCATGCAACTAATCGACGGAAAGAAAACAGCTGCTGAAATCAGAGAGGAAATTAAAACCGAAGTAGCCGGGTATATAGATAAATATGATGCCGCACCGCACCTTGCGGCAATCCTGGTTGGTGACGATCCAGCCAGCGATACTTACGTTTCGCACAAAGAAAAAGATTGCAAATCCGTTGGAATAACCTCTTCGGTTTATCGGTTGGGTAAAAACTCTACTGAAAAAGAATTGCTCGACACCGTTGATTTTATCAACAACGATAATGAAGTTCATGGATTGATCGTCCAGCTGCCGCTTCCTGACCATATCAATGTAGATCGGGTTATCAGCCATATCAAACCTGAAAAAGATGTGGACGGTTTTCATCCGGTGAATGTGGGAAAAATGGCTCTCGGCTATTCCACCTATTTACCTGCTACACCCTATGGAATTATCGAGTTGCTTAAAAGGTACAAAATCGAAACATCAGGCAAACATTGTGTTGTGCTTGGCCGCAGCAATATTGTTGGTACGCCGGTAAGTATTTTGCTTTCGCGTAAATCCAACCCGGGAAACGCAACGGTAACAATGTGCCACAGCCGGACCGAAAACATGAAAGATATTTCAGCAAGTGCTGATATATTGATTGCAGCTATCGGCAAACAGGGTTTTGTAACCGAAGATATGGTGAAAAAGGATGCTGTAGTTATTGATGTAGGTATTCACAGAATTCCATCCGAACATACAAAATCAGGGTACAGGCTGGTTGGTGATGTGGATTTCAATAACGTTAGTAAAAAGGTTTCGGCTATTACTCCCGTACCTGGCGGCGTGGGCCCGATGACACGCGTTGCTTTGCTTTTAAATACACTCAAAGCCTTTAAAAACAAAATGGGGTATTAATGAAGGCGTTCCATTTAACTACTTTCCTCACAGTTGTATTTTCTACATTAGTTTTTGCCCAATCAGAGAATTTTATCAATACCTGTGGTCAGGCAGCCGATTCGCTTGCACTAACCGAAATTTCAACCCATCCGGAAGTTTTCAAAAGTCCTTTACCAGGTGAACTGGACGAAAATTCAGGCATTATCTTTTTCAGGGATAAAATCTGGACCCATAACGATAGCGGTGGAAATGCCGAGATTTATGCACTCGACACAGCGACCGGACAAATTTTACAAACCATTCGGTTGCTTGATGCGCAAAATGTTGACTGGGAAGACATAACTCAGGATATGGATTTTATTTATGTAGGAGATTTTGGGAATAACCGGGGAAACCGGACCGACCTGAGGATATATAAAATTGAAAAAGCTAAGATACCTGAAAATGGAGATGCCGTTGTACAAAGTTATCAGACCATTCATTTTTCGTATGCTGACCAGCAGAATATCAGCAAAAAACTAAATCGAAACAACCATGATTGTGAAGCCATGATCAGTTTCGGTGAGTCGCTGTTCCTGTTTTCGAAAAACTGGGTTGACCAAAAAACACGGGTTTATCAACTTCCCAAAGTTCAGGGTGAATATGCAATAAGTCCGATTGCCAATTTTGAAGCAGATGGATTAATTACCGGTGCAGCTTTGAGTGTTGATAATTCGCAACTGGCATTGCTGGGCTACATCGATTTCGAGTCTTTTTTATGGTTGTTCTGGGATTTTGTGGGAGAGGATTTCTTTTCAGGAAATTGTTTACGGGTGAATTTCCCGGATATGATTTTTGTTCAGACCGAGGGTATTTGCTTTCTCCCGAATAGCGATCTGCTTATCTCTTGCGAAGAATCTTCAGCGGCGGCCTCGTTGTTTACAGTAAATGCGAATCTGCTTAAAAGCATAGCAGATCGTAGGCTTGCGGATTTTGTTTCTGATAAAATTATCCTTTCCGGCATACCACCAGAGTTTTCGCGCAGAATTAAGGTTGATGTGCTTCAGGTTCCGAAGCCAGATTTTGCTTTTGAACTGCTCAACCGCCGTTGGGAAGTTCTTTATGAGGGTAGTGGTGTAATGCATGCCGATCATAATAAAATGAGGATCGGTATCAAAACAAAAGACCTTGCTGATGGTTTGTACTTCTTAAAAATCACTTCAGGAGATTATTCATTGATCAGAAAGGTGAGGGTAAAACATTGATAAGGCCGAAAGTTAAAAATCAGGAGCAGGACAGGTTGCTCGAAGCAGGCAAAATGTTGCCGCTGATGGAGCAGTTTTATACCATCCAGGGCGAGGGTTACAATACCGGTGAAGCAGCCTGGTTTATCCGCATTGGCGGCTGCGATGTGGGATGCCGGTGGTGCGATGTTAAAGAATCATGGAATCCTGATCTCCATCCGCTCACAAACACAGATGACATCGTAATGAATGCAACTCAACAACCCTCAAAATCAGTGGTTGTTACAGGCGGCGAGCCCTTGATCTATAACATGGATTACCTGTGCAGTCAACTCAAGTCTCATCAAATCAGGACCTACCTGGAAACATCCGGAGCTCATCCCATAACCGGCGAGTGGGACTGGATTTGTCTTTCACCCAAAAAAAATATGGCTCCTGTGGGAGATATCACCCAGCGTGCTGACGAGCTAAAAGTCATTATTTTTAACGACAGCGACATTGCCTGGGCTGAGAAATTTGCCGGCCAGGTTCATCAGGATTGCAGGCTTTATTTGCAACCCGAATGGAGTCGTGCAAAATATATAACACCGGTCATAATTGATTACGTAAAGTCTAATCCCCGCTGGAAGATTTCTATTCAATCGCACAAGTTTATGCACATTCCCTGATTATTCGTAATTGTTTTGCAATTATTCCAAATATCAACAGTTAATTTTTTACGTAGAAACTGGTGATACAATATGCAAAATCAGCCATATTTTCTCATTCTGATTTTTTCAATTGTCCAAATATTCGGTTTTTCACAGAATCATAAAACCGAATCTGAAAGAGTTATCAGGCTTTTTGAAGAGGGAAGGAGATTTTTAATGCAGGGCTATTTCGAAGATGCAGAAAAGTCATTGAAAAAAGCCATCGATGCCGATGGTAATTTTATCGAGGCCAGGCTCCTGCTGGCTGATGTTTATAAATCGGAACACAAAACCAGCCAGGCGATTGAAGTTTATCAAAATGTGATAGAGATCAATGATTCAGCATACCCCGAAGTTTACCATTTTGCCGGTTTACTTTTTTTTGAATCGCAGCAATACGACAAGGCCTTGACTCATTTCCGAGCCTTTCTTGATGATGTAACAGGTCAGGAAGAAAAACAGATAGACGCCAGATTTTTTATTTCATGTGCAGCTTTTGCCAAAAATGCTGTGGCAAATCCGGTTAAATTCTCCCCTGAAAATATTGGCGAAGGTGTGAATACTAAAAATGATGAATACATAAATGCAGTAAAAGCAGACGGACTTACACTTTATTTTACAGGCCGGAAAAACAAAAACCGGCTTGTTCCGGGTGGTGATGATTTTTATTTTTCACATCGTGCATCGGTAAGTGATAGGTGGCAGCAATCGCAAAAATTGGGGCCGCCTGTAAATTCAGATGGCGACGAAGGGGCATTAACCATCAGCCCGGATGGCAGGTATTTTTTATTTGCCGGGTGCCAGTGGACTGATGGATTTGGTAGTTGCGATATTTATGCGTCTGTGTTAACCGGCAATACACCTGGCAACCCCATAAATCTTGGATCAAAGGTAAATACCGGTGCATGGGAATCTCAACCCTCGCTTTCATCGGATGGGCGTACCTTGTATTTTGCAAGTGCCAGAATGGGGGGGTACGGAAAATCTGATATTTACACATCATACCTGCAGGACAACGCTAGCTGGACAACCCCACAAAACCTGGGGATGAAAATCAATACATCCGGTTCAGAAATGGCACCGTTTATTCATCCCGATGGGCAAACACTCTATTTTTCCTCTGATCGCCATGTAGGATTGGGTGGAATTGATTTGTTTGTTACCCGCCTTGATTCGTCCGGTAACTGGACTGAACCGCTAAATCTGGGCTATCCGCTCAACACACCCGGAAATGAAATTAATGTTGTGGTGGATGCCGCCGGAGAAAAAGGATATATTTCAGCCGAAACGCTCGGAGGGTATGGAGGATTCGATATTTTTGAATTTGAATTGCATGAAGAGATAAGGCCTGTACCTTCCACATATATGAAAGGAATGATTACAGATGCAGTAACCGCAACTCC
>CAYNDN010000476.1:0-1686 GCA_964395075.1 uncultured Lentimicrobiaceae bacterium
CCTATTTTTCGAAAATCTTCAAAGAGCATTTTGGCATGTCGCCGTTAGAATATCAAAGGAGCGACAAATCATCCGAAAATAGCGACACATCCGTGTAAGCGTCATTTTTTTACAATTCTTCGACCATAATTTTATAGTGCTCCTTTCCGCTTCATCGTAATCTTGTGCCATCACCGAAAAAACTTCCGGTTATGTATAAAACGGTATATGCAGGCGCAAGTGGATTGTTTTCCATGATTTTTTTGGCTATTCTGGTAAACCCCGACTGGCAGTGGATTTTTGGCTTCATTACAATTCTCACGGTATTAATTATCAGAGGGATGATGGGAGAGGCTACCAAAAAACAGGAGAACCTGCTGTTTTGGCTTGTCATTACTTTTTCGGTGGCCGCGCTGATGTACATTATTTATTGAAAAATTATACACACAAAAACCAAAAAGAAATGAAAAACTTCAGGCTCGCCTTCTTCTGCATCGCTTTTATTTTGCAATTTTCAGTGATAAAAGCACAATTTGGTGGTGGCGAAGGAACCGTTTTCGAGCCCTACTGGATTGAAACAGCAAGCCATTTGAACAACATCAAACTTACCGATGACGATGGAAATTATCTATACCTGAACAATTACTTCATCCAGCTTGCGGATATTGATCTCGACGTTTCGCCATACAACGAAGGCGCGGGCGGGGAACCGATAGGAACCGCCGATCATCCGTTTACGGGGCAATATGATGGGAATGATTTTGATATCAACAATCTGCTTATCAATCGCCCGGCGGAGGATAACATCGGATTATTTGGCGTAACCGAAGGTGCCGATTTAATTGATATTGCCTTGACCGATGTGGATATTACAGGCCACGAAATGGTTGGTTCACTTGTGGGTTCGTTTCTTTCCAATTCGAGCACCAACATGTTTGAAATCAGAGCGCAACTGCATGCTTCCGGAACTGTTGAGGGCGAAAACATGGTTGGTGGATTGATGGGATATGCAGATAACAGTATTATAATATATGCCCAATCAGAATGTACCGTAAGTGGGGTAAATTTTGTTGGGGGCCTGGTGGGCCAGCTTGACGAAACGGATCTTCAGTTGAGTTCTTCCAATGCCGCCGTAAGCGGAAGCAGTGATAATATTGGCGGGTTGGCAGGAAGAGCTTACGAAAGCCAAATATCACAATGTTGTGCTGTTGCAAACGTGGAATCCACAGGTTCGGGAATACATTCCGGCGGGCTTGTGGGTTATTTGTATAGCAATTCTTTGCTGGCAAATTGTTGGGTAGGCGGCACGGTAGACGGTCAGGGCCATACCGGTGGCGCCGTTGGCTATAATCATGGTTCAAGCATTACAAACTGCCATTCTTACGCAGAGGTAACAGGTACCGGCGCTTATGTTGGGGGGCTGGCCGGAAGAAACAACAGCACCATCAACAACAGTTACTGGGATACGCAGGTGTCGGGTGTTTCCGAGCCAAGTCCGGGCGATGGCCGAACTACCGATGAAATGACTTATCCTTCGGCTGCCAACACTTATGTAGATTGGAATTTTTTGACAATTTGGGTGGAAGACCCCGACATTGGTTTTGGATATTTCAACAATGGGTATCCATATTTAAAGTGGCAGCACAACCCGCAGCAGTATGGCTTTGCGGGCGGAAGCGGTACCGAGGCCGATCCTTATCTTGTGGC
>CAYNDN010000476.1:1696-4411 GCA_964395075.1 uncultured Lentimicrobiaceae bacterium
ACAGTGTTAGAAACGACGATGATGCATGGTTTTTACAAACCGCCGACATTGATCTTGGTACTGCTCCCTGGAACGAAGGTGCAGGCTGGAAACCTATCGAAGGAATTTCGAGTGACTTCAGAGGTCATTACAACGGCGGTAATTTTGCTATTCAAAATTTAACCATAGATGATGAAACAAGCGATTATTTCGGACTGTTCAGTGACCTCCTCAATGCCGCTATAAGCAATGTAATTCTCGAAAGTATTCAAATTATCGGCAGGGATTATTCCGCCGGCCTGGCAGGAAAAGCCGAAAACACCGTGATTGAAAATTGCACGGTTTCCGGAAATTTATCGGGGCGTTATTATGTTGGCGGTTTGGTTGGCGAAAGTATCAGCCTGACAACCATTTCCGGATGCGAAACAAATGTTGATGTTTTATGTAATCAATATTCCGGAGGACTTTTGGGGCAGGCAACAAATAGCGTAGTTACAGCTTGCGCTTCAAATGGCTATATTGAATCGTCATGGAATTATTTAGGAGGCCTGGCAGGTTATATTGTTTCTACCGAAATTACGGAATGTTCCACAACCGGCAATGTAACGGGTAATAATTGTACCGGCGGCCTGATTGGCATAACATCGGAAAGCTCAATTGAATGTTGTTTTACAACGGGAAATATCAGCGGCGATCAACATACGGGAGGGCTCGTAGGATACCATTCAGGCAACTCGTCCATCGCCAATTCCTATTCGAGAAGCATGGTTTCAGGCTATAGTGCCTATTTGGGTGGCCTGGTGGGAAATAATCGATCCGGAAGCTCAGTCATCAATTCCTTTTCCACCGGACTTGTAAACGGATTGACGGCAGCTCAGGGATTTATCGGGCAGGGAAGCGGAACCGTGGTTGATTGCTTTTGGGACACAGAAACTTCCGGCGATACAGGTTCAAACGGTGGCGGCATTGGACTAACAACGGCTGAAATGAAAAATCTTTCCGCTTTTACCAATGAGGCATTGCCCGATTTATCCACAGCCTGGGATTTTGTTGGCAATCCAAATGATGATGTTGCCGGCGAAAATTTCTGGGACATAGATGGAACATTTAACGATGGATATCCATTTTTGAGCCGGCAAAAGGAACGAATTATCTGGAATGGTGATGTATCCAATGATCCGGGAGTTGGCGGCAACTGGAGCAGCGACTCCGAGCCTTTACCGTCTGATAATATTCTTGTAGCTTCTACAGCCGCCAATACTTTGCTTGTAAACCGAACGCCTGCTTTGCCACTTTTTTACAACAGCCTGTTTATCGAAAGCGGAGGTAGTGCAGAGATAGCCGCAGGAAAAGCACTCACTGTTCCAGGTTATCTGCACAACGAGGGAGTTTTGGAATTAATGAGCGATGCCACAGGAACAGCTTCATTAATACATCACAACTCAGGCGTTGAAGCTACGGTAGGGAGATATATGACCGGCGGCTGGGACAGTTGGGATGCCGGCTGGCATAACATCAGTTCACCGGCGAGGTCTCAGCCCATTGTTGATTTTGCGACAGAAGGCGAAGAAAACGGCTACGATTTTTATGGATGGGACGAAAGCGGAAATATGTGGATGAACCAGAAAGATGAAGGTTTTGAAGCCTGGAACGAAAGCCCGAATTTTAATACGGGGCAGGGATATTTTATTTCATACCAACAAACCCAAAGCGAAATAGCATTTGAAGGAGAATTAAATGTTGGTAATCTTTCGCTTTCGGATATGTCGTTTACCGAAGATGAAGGAAACGGCTGGCATTTGTTGGGAAATCCTTTTTGCAGCCCACTTATCTGGAATGACGGAAATTGGTCGTTGAGCAATGTGGCAGGCGTTGCAAAAATTTGGAATGAAACTGCCAAAAGCTATGCTGATATTGGTATCGAAGGCATTATCCCTTCGGCGCAGGGCTTTTTTGTTCAGGTAGGCGAAGCAAGCAATTCGATGGTTATTCCTGCCGCATCCCGGACACACCACACACAATCGTGGTACAAGTCGGACGAAACCAACGAAATTATTCTTGCTGTTGAAGAATCCAACGGAAATTCCTCACAGGAAACCAAAATTGTTATCCATCCTGATGCATCAACAAATTTTGATTTTGAATTCGATTCAAGGTTTTTGTCCGGGTATGCGCCGCAGCTTTATTCAACGGTTGGAGCAGAAAAACTTTCAACCAACAGCCTTCCTGATTTAAATGAGGAAACCGTTATTCCGATTGGATTTGTCAAAAACCAGGGCAATGTTTTTTCAATTCAATTAAAGCAAACCATCGAAAACCTTACGCTCATTTTGGTTGACCTCAAAACCGGCATACAGCATCATTTCAGTCAAAGTCCCATTTATACTTTTGCGGCTGCAACGTCTGATGACCCCAATCGCTTTCTGCTAAAATTTTCGCCCACAGGCATCGAAGAGTCCTTTAAAAATGAACTGATGAAGGTTTTTTCCCACGGCAAAACAATTACCATTCTCAATCCAAAAAATTTATCAGGAACTTTACGTGTATTCAATATTTCCGGTCAGGAAGTCAAGCGACAGAAAATCAACGGTGACAAAACTTTCAGAATAGATACCGGCCTCAGCGCCGGGGTTTACGTCGTCAATGTTATCATACCCGAAGGTATCATAAAACAGAAAATTATCATTCAAAAAAAAAATCAGGATCATGAAAAAGCATATAATAAAACCGGTTATA
>CAYNDN010000477.1:0-4406 GCA_964395075.1 uncultured Lentimicrobiaceae bacterium
ACTTGACGGGTAAAGCTACATCCAGTTATGGTAAGAATCCAGTCGTTTCGGACCGACCTTAGTGTCGGGGGAATGACGATGATATTCAACAGCATACAATAGAAAAACCATAGCACACCATAGCACACTTTATCACCCTCACCAAACCTTTCAATCCCACACTCAGTTTATCACATCGTATTATATTTGTCGAAACGGAAATAAATGTTCCCAAAAGATTACACAACACAGGCGCTCAACGATTTTTGTCAGGGCTGCATGGTCTCACATATTGGCGTGGTTTTCACAGAAATTACCGAAGACAGCATCACCGCAAAAATGCCGGTAGACGAACGAACCAAACAACCCCTTGGACTTCTTCACGGAGGTGCCAATGCCGTACTGGCCGAAACGATCGGCAGCCTGGCCTCAAACATCCTCCTTGATCCCGCCAAACAATATGCTGTTGGTCTGGAAATCAATGCCAACCACATAAAATCTGCTAAATCCGGGTTTGTTACGGGTACCTGTCGCCCCATTCACGTGGGAAAAGGCACGCACGTCTGGGATATTCGGATCACCAATGAAGAAAATGAACTTATCAGCATCAGTCGCCTAACTATGGCAATACTAAACCGTAAAGATTGACCACACTTCAACACGATACGATATTAAATCAGTTAGAAAAAGATGGTCCGCTGTCTTTTTTTGAAAAACTAATTGGCAAAAACTTCCCGGTTGCCATATGGAGATTGCCCAATCAGGAGGTTTGCCATGGGATCGTAGATCTGCGTCCGGAGGAAATCAATGAAACGAAAGAAATCGAAGAAGTTCAACCCGGTTTTTTACTCAATAAGTTTATCCACCATCACCCCTCCCAACCCGAACTGATCAAAGCAGATATCATTGCAAGCTGGAAAAGGAACAAGGTTGAAGAAGTAAGACAATCGCCCGTTCTTTCTTCAGAAAAGCTCGAAAACCTGAGTGAAGAACTGAAAAAGCCCATAAATAACAATTCCGGAACCAGTAATGAAGCGCATCCGGACTTCCAGGAAATGGTCAGTAGCAGTATAGAAAAGATCCGAGCAGGAAATATGTCCAAGGTAGTACTGTCTCGATATGAAGATACAGAACTACCCGAAAATTTTTCACCTTTTGAGATCTTTGAAAAAGCCTGTTCAAAGTATCCAAATGCGTTCGTCTACATTCTTTACACTCCTGATCACGGCACTTGGCTGGGGGCAACTCCAGAAACGCTCATTTCGATCGAAAATAAGCGTTATTTCAAAACTGTATCCCTGGCCGGAACCCAAAAACTGGATGAGGACCAATCCCTCAATGACGTAGCCTGGACTCAAAAAGAGATCGAAGAGCAGGCAATGGTGAGTCGGTACATAATAGATTGTTTTAAGAAAATCCGACTGCGTGAATTTGAAGAAGTTGGTCCCAAAACGGTAAAAGCCGGAAATCTGGCACATCTTAAAACAGAATATCGGGTAGATATGAAAGATGTGAACATGATTCAACTGGGTTCAGTGATGCTGGATCTGCTCCACCCTACCTCAGCGGTCTGCGGAATGCCGCTGCATGAATCATTGGAATTTATCAAAAAACATGAACTTTATGATCGTGAACTGTATGCAGGTTATCTGGGACCTGTAAACATTGAAGATCATACGCAATTATTTGTGAATCTCCGATGCATGAAAATCATGGGAAATACCGGTAGATTTTATGCTGGAGCGGGGATAACAGAAGACAGTAATCCCGAAAAAGAATTTATTGAGACGCAAATGAAGATGCAAACCTTAAAAAAGCTCATCTTTGAGTCATGAATCAAACGCATTTTGATACGTCCGAAATTTGTTACCTGCATGGGGTTCGCCATGCGATTTTTAGTCCGGGATCACGAAACGCTCCGCTCAGTATCAGCTTTCACCGACACCCTGTTATCAATACCCGGGTAATCATCGATGAACGTTCGGCTGGATTTATAGCGCTGGGTCTTGCTCAGCAGACCGGAACACCGGTAGTATTGTGTTGCACTTCCGGAACAGCCCTTATGAATTATGGGCCGGCAATTGTCGAAGCTCATTATCAAAATATTCCTTTGGTCATTTTATCGGCTGATCGTCCACCGGAATGGATAGATCAATGGGATGGCCAGACGATCCGTCAATCGGGGGTTTTTAATGAATATGTAAAAAAGTCCTTTGACCTACCTGTCGAACTGAGTCACCCGGATGCTCAGTGGGAATATGAAAGGAAAATTGCTGAAGCCTGTTTACTGGCCAATTTTGATACTCCGGGTCCGGTTCACATCAATATACCCTTCAGGGAACCTTTTTATCCTGACGAAAAACAAGAACTGGCTTTTTCAAAAGGCTTGCGAAAAATTGAAATTGCTCAATTACTAAAGAATGAGGACTCTCTTAATGATGATTTACTGGAAGAATGGAAGTTAGCAAAACGTAAAATCATCCTGCTGGGTCAGGGTTGGCTTTCGGAAGAAGAGATTCAATTATTTTCTAAGATCGGGGAAGAACAAAATATTCCGATCATTTCAGATGTTATCTCCAATGGTCAGGACATCACGGATGTGGTGATGCATCAGGATTTGTTTTTATCGGAAAAAGAAAACTGGCCTGAACTTGAACCTGATCTGGTAATCAGCTTTGGTAAGTCGCTGATCAGTAAAAACCTCAAATTATTTTTAAGAAACGCCCATGTTAAAGAATGGCGGGTGGTAGATCAAATTGGCTTTGAAAATCCACTTAAAAATCTTAGCAGGGTCATTCAGTCAGATATAAAGTCCTTTTTAAAATCAGTTTCGGGCAAGCAATCTCAGAACCCAGAGTTTTTGAATACCTGGAAAAATAAAGATACAGCTATTCCTTCAATGCTGGAACAATTAAATCAGCAGCCCTATTCCGAGTTTGGGACATTTTACAAGGTAATGCGGAATTTACCGGACAACATCGATTTGCACCTGGCCAATAGCATGCCGGTTCGGTTTGCAAATTTTATCGGGATAAAGCAGCACGGTATTCAGGTTTTTGCCAATCGGGGAACAAGTGGAATTGATGGAACGAATGGGACTGTGGTAGGTCATGCATTAGAGAACCAACGAAAAGTAGTGTTGCTGACCGGTGATTTGAGCTTTTTATATGATCAAAACGCCTTTTTTCACGAATATGATCTTAGCAATCTATTGATTATCGTATTCAATAATTTTGGAGGAGGCATCTTTGATCTTATCCCCGGGCCTTTGAATCTTGGGGAAAAAGAACGCGAAACTCATTTTACAACGCCCCATCACAGGGATATGAAGGAGTTGGCCGTGATGAATGGATTTTCGTACATAAAAGCCAATGACGAGGTAACATTAGAACTGGCCTTAACAGACATTTACAATTCCGGATCCAAGCCTAAATTACTCGAAGTGCAAACCGATCCAAAAACGAATCAAAAAGTATATTTCAAACTTAAATCAATGATCAATGCAAAAGCCTGAATGGAAAGTTGCAAAAGAATTTGAAGACATCACCTATAAAAAATGCGGGAAAGTCGCCAGGATAGCTTTCAATCGTCCTGAAGTTCGTAATGCTTTTCGCCCTAAAACGGTAGGTGAATTATACCAGGCATTTCTGGATACCCGTGAGGACACCAACATAGGGGTTGTGTTATTTTCCGGTGAGGGACCATCCCCAAAAGATGGTGGCTGGGCATTTTGCAGTGGTGGTGATCAGCGGACAAGAGGTCATCAGGGTTATGTAGATGATGACGGCATGCCCAGGTTGAATATCCTGGAAGTTCAACGATTAATACGCTTTATGCCCAAGGTGGTGATTGCAGTAGTTCCCGGATGGGCCGTAGGTGGTGGTCATAGTTTGCACGTAGTTTGTGATTTGACGCTGGCAAGCAATGAACATGCGATTTTTAAACAAACCGATGCAGATGTCACCAGTTTTGACGGTGGATATGGTTCGGCCTATCTGGCAAAGATGGTGGGACAGAAAAAAGCCCGTGAGATTTTCTTTTTAGGGCGAAACTACTCTGCACAGGAGGCAGTGGATATGGGCATGGCGAATGCTGCTATTCCACACGATGAATTGGAGGTTACAGCCTATCAATGGGCATTAGAGATTCTTGAAAAGTCCCCTACTTCTATTAAGATGTTAAAGTTTTTATACTTGGACCTAGTTCCTACATAGAGAAAGTAAGGGCGATCTTTATTTAATTCTGGTATGGGGGTAGGAGTAATTTCTTCTATGCGAGTCGCCCAAGGAGTCCAGATAATCTGTTGCTGATCTACTCTGAACATTTCTAGTAAGTCTTTTTTGGTATTCTCAGAAGCCACAAAAATTAAATCGGCTTGTTCAATTAGCTGTTTTTTGGCTTGTATTTGTCCTTGAAATCTCTCCAGG
>CAYNDN010000478.1:0-2872 GCA_964395075.1 uncultured Lentimicrobiaceae bacterium
ATTGGCAATTTTTCGTTTGGCAAATACGATAATTCCGTAATTTCTCCTTCCTGGTCTTTCAAAAGTTCGTTAAGGAAATCAAGCAACAAATCTTTGTTGGGATCTTCGCCAAACAATCGTTTAAAACCATAGTCGGTAAAAGGATTTATATATTTTTCTTTAAATTCTGTCATTGCATTTAACTTTTCACAAAAATACGAAACTATTCATTAGCATGAAGTTTATCGTAACACTAATAAACAGCAACGATTTCATATCCGCACTTCTCACAGTTCCCCTCTTTATCCAAGCCCGAAATCCAGGTATCGTAACGGCTGCGATCAATAGCTTTATGGCCACAGTAAGGGCAATAGGTGTTTTGGCCATTTGTGGTTAAAACATTGCCGAGATAAACATAGTCGAGTTGCTCACCGGCGATTTCAAACAATTCGTTCAAATCATTTGGCGAAGTGGGTGGTGCAGAACTTTTATAGGTGGGGAAATATCGGGACAAATGCAAAACGGTTTCTTTTCCCAATTCTCCTGAAATCCACTTTACCATTTCCTGGAATGTTTTCCGGTCGTCATTCAATCCGGGAATCACAAGGTTTGTTACTTCCAGATGCCGCCCTGATCGCCTGATCTGTTTCAGCGATTCCTTTACCGGAGTCAGTTTCGACATGGTTTGTGTGCGGTAGAAATCCTCTGTAAAGGCTTTCAGGTCAACATTAAAAGCATCCATCACTTCCAGCAATTCGTCCAGAGGTTTCGGATTGATAAACCCGTTGGTTACGATAGCATTTTTCAACCCTTTGCGTTTTGAAAGTTCTGCAATATCCATCATAAATTCAAACCAGACAGTGGGCTCATTGTATGTGAAAGCGATACCTGTATTTCCTTTTTTTTCCAAAGCTGCCTCCACCAAATCACCTGGCGAATATTTCTTTCTGAAATCCAGCCGCGCAGGAACCGCCTGAGATATTTCGTAATTCTGGCAAAACTTGCATCGAAGGTTACATCCGAATCCACCCACCGAAAAAATCATACTCCCCGGATAAAAATGATAGAGCGGTTTTTTCTCGATGGGATCGAAACCCGCTGAGGAAACCTGCCCGTAGGTGCTGAGATACAGGCCTCCGTTCTCATTTTTTCGCACCCTGCAAATGCCGGCCTTCCCATTTCCTATGGTGCAATGATGCGGACAGAGGTTGCACTTAATCTGGTCGCGATAAATTACTTCATAATATTTGGCTGGATACATAGGCGATATAAATTCTTAAATGCCAAAGTTAAGCAATGTTTTAAGATGGGGCAGCAGAAGGTTTTATTGCCTCAGCATATTCAATATAAATTTCCGGTGCCCGGGTTTTCAAAACCTTTTTTTCCCACAGAAAAAGCTGAAAAAACACAGAGTTATCAGAGCGCAACATTGAGGTGATTTGTGATTATACTGAGCCTGAAAATGGAATATATATGTGCTACATGAAATAAAATTGACTGCGGTAGCCTCTGGTAAAGTCTAATTGTACAGATGAGAACACCCTACGGTCGAATCCGTACACAAAATCTTATACTTAGTTTTGATCTGTAACATTACACTTTAAAAATCAACTGTTTAATGGAAACGGTTCATTTATTGATCATCGGGCATTAACCAAGGTATTAACTATGAAACAGACTGTATTAACCGCGTTGATTACGGCTATCTGGCTGTGCTCGTATGCCCAGGTTAAGACTTACACCACAGCACGAATCACTGAATCACGGCCTGCAATTGACGGCATTATGGATGATGATGCCTGGAGACTTGTGGAATGGGGTGGTGATTTTATCCAGCAGGAACCCTACGAAAATAAGCCTCCCTCCCAACCTACCTTTTTTAAAATCCTTTACGACGATAACTTCCTTTATGTTGGCATAATGGCTTACGACAGTGCCCCATCAGAAATAGTACAGCGCATGTCGCGCAGGGATGGATTTGATGGGGATTGGGTAGAAATTAACATCGATAGCCACTTTGATAAAATGACCGCCTATTCTTTTACGGTAAATGCAGCAGGAGTAAAGGGTGATGAACTGATTACGGAAGACGGCGACAACTGGGATGATACCTGGGACCCGATCTGGTACACCAAAACAACTGTATACGATACCGGTTGGGTTGCCGAAATGAAAATCCCGTTTACGCAGCTCAGGTTTGGGAAAAAGGACGTTCACACCTGGGGCATTCAGTTTACACGCAGGCTTTTCCGTTTCGAAGAGCGATCTATCTGGCAGTTTGTGCCCCGCGAAGAAAACGGCTGGGTTTCGAAATTTGGAGAATTGCATGGGATAAAAGGCATTAAACCCAAACGGCAAATCGACCTGGTGCCTTATGCGGTAGCCAGGCAGGAATACTTTGAGAAAGAGGAAGAAAATCCTTATGCAACGGGTAGGAAAAGTGCAGTTGATGGTGGAATTGACGGCAAGATAGGTGTTACCAATGATCTCACGCTCGACTTTACGATCAACCCGGACTTTGGCCAGGTGGAGGCTGATCCATCTGAAGTGAACCTCTCAGCTTATGAAACCTATTTCGAAGAAAAGCGCCCTTTCTTTGTGGAGAGCAACAACATTTATGATTTTCAGATTACCGGTGGCGGGAATCCGTATTCCAGCGATAACCTGTTTTATTCACGCCGGGTTGGAAGAAGCCCGCACCACTACCCTGAACTGGAAGATAACGAATATGCTGATGTTCCCGAAAACAGCACCATTCTCGGGGCTTTTAAATTAAGCGGTAAAACCAAAAACGGATGGTCTGTCGGGATACTCGAAAGTGTTACGCAGCGAGAAAAGGCCGAAATCTCAAACAATGGAACCACGAGGGAAGAAGAGGTTGAACCCCTGACCA
>CAYNDN010000478.1:2882-4394 GCA_964395075.1 uncultured Lentimicrobiaceae bacterium
GTGGCAAGGCTTGAAAAAGACCTCGACAAAGGCAATACGGTGATTGGCGGGATGTTTACTTCTACAAACAGGAAAACTGAAAATGAAAAAATCGATTACCTGCCCAAAAATGCCTACACGGCCGGATTGAACTTTAAGCATTTCTGGAAAAATAAGGCTTACATGTTTGCAGTCAGGACGGTGTTCAGCTCAGTGAATGGCGATACAGCGTCGATATTAAACATGCAGGAATCGCCGGTTAGGTATTTGCAGCGACCAGATGCCCAAAACTACCTCGGGGTCGATTCAACAAAAACTTCCATGCAGGGCCACGGCGGCACCATCGAATTTGCTAAAACCGGAGAAGGCCACTGGCACTACACAGCCTGGGTTACATGGAGATCGCCGGGGCTGGAGTTGAACGATGTGGGCTACCTGCGCAGCGCTGACGAAATCCAACAGGTGATTTGGGCGAGCTACAGGATTTGGGAACCTTTCAGTATTTTCAGGAGATTAAACATCAACTTCAACCAGTGGACTGGCTGGGATTTTGGTGGACGGAATACTTTCTGGGGGCTGAACACCAACCTGAACACACAATTTAAAAACCACTGGTTTGCCTGGGGCGGACTAAATTATGACGGGCCTTCACTTTCTAAATCTGATTTACGAGGTGGTCCATCACTCAGGTTTGATGCCGGCTGGAACTACTGGGCAGGATTTGAAACAGACAAGCGGAAAAAGATTTCATTCGACCTGAATGGATTCCAGTACCAACGATTTAACGGTTCGGCGAATAACTGGGGTATAAACATTTCGGCAATATACAGGCCCAGCGACAGGGTAAAAATTTCTCTCGGTCCGTTTTTCGACAAAAACGATTACAACCTGCAATATATCGAAACAGCGGATTTTGATGGTAATGACAGGGTAATTACCGGGCAAATCGATCAATCGACCTTTGGTATGACCGGGCGGATTGACGTGAGCATTACACCGGATTTCACCATCCAGTATTATGGTCAGCCATTTATGTCGAACGGGGACTATACCAAACTAAACCGCATCACCGATCCGCAATCGGATGAATACGAAAACCGGTTTCATGTTTTCACTGATGAAGAGATTTCTTACATTGCTGAAGACGAGGTTTATGTAATAGATGAAAACCAGGATGGCATGATTGATTATTTGGTTGACAATCCAAATTTCGAATTTCTTCAGTTCCGTTCAAACCTTGTGGTTAGATGGGAATACATTCCCGGCTCAACGGTTTACCTGGTGTGGTCGCAGGGCCGGACCGACTTTGACAATCAGGGAGAGTTTATATTTGGCCGAAACTGGGATAATCTTTTCAGCACCCACCCGCATGATGTTTTTCTGCTAAAGGTGAGCTACAGGATTGGTTTATAACGGCACCTGGTATCGCCTGATCCACCTGGCTATCGGGAATTTCAAAAACTGACTGACATTTCTAGCCTGCATTATTCACAAAAATACCTATTGATTTACCGCGTACTTTAGTGCGCGGAT
>CAYNDN010000479.1:0-4385 GCA_964395075.1 uncultured Lentimicrobiaceae bacterium
ACGAATAACAATTAACGAATAACAATTAACGAATAACAATTAACGAATAACGGATAACGGATAACAATTAACGAATAACGAACATGAATAAATCAAAAACATACTGGAATCCATACTTTGGTGGCGTGATGCTGGGACTGCTTTTGCTGGTCACATTTTACATCACCGGGCGCGGACTCGGAGCCAGTGGTGCAGCAAAAAGCACGGTTGTTGCCATCACCAACAAAGTAGCTCCCGAACACGCTCAGGAATCAACTTATTACAGCCGGTTCATCAGCGATGATAACCACCCGATGAATGAATGGCTTGTATTTGAAGTCATCGGTATCCTGGCCGGTGCTTTGCTTTCGGGTGCCATCGCCGGAAGGCTGAAGTTTAAAGTTGAGCACTCACCCAAAATCACGGCAGGCCGTAGGTTGGCATTTGCTGCTTTTGGCGGACTGGCTTTTGGAATCGGTTCACAATTTGGCAGGGGATGTACCAGCGGTGCTGCATTGAGCGGTATGGCAACCCTCTCCCTGGGCGGTTTCATTGCTATGTTATCCATCTTCGGAACCGGATTTGCCCTGGCTTATTTCTTTAGAAAAAACTGGATTTAATCATTAAAAACCAATCAAAGTTATGGGACCACTTATTCCATTAGAAATTATAGATTCAAGCTGGAACAATGTTTTTGCGATACTCATTGGGATTGCCTTTGGGTTTATCCTCGAATCATCAGGATTTTCTTCCAGCAGAAAGCTGGCAGGTGTATTTTACGGCTACGATTTTACGGTATTGAAAGTTTTTTTCACAGCAGCAATCACAGCAGCAATCGGCATTTATTATTTCGGCTACCTTGGCTGGATCGATCTGAGTATGATCTACATCAATCCCGCTTACATTACACCAGCCATTGTTGGCGGCGTGATTATGGGGCTTGGGTTTATAATGGGCGGATATTGCCCCGGCACAAGCTATTGCGGCGCAGCTATTGGCAAAATTGATGCTATTGTTTTTTCATTTTCCATGATGATTGGAATTTTCTTTTTCTCAGAACTGTATCCGTTTTTCGAAGACTTCTACAATTCTACATACCTCGGAAACATTACCGTTTACGAAAGCCTTGGAATTCCAATGAGCCTGTTTATGATTATTTTGATCGTGATTGCGCTGGCCGCATTTTTGGTGGCCACAACCATCGAGAAACGCGTTAAGAAAATTGAATATTAATCAAGTTGAGCCATGTATAAATCTTATGTATTTTTAGCAGCTATTGCCATTCTACTGGGACTGGGCCTGTTTGTGATTGAAGCCAACGAAAAATCTGATGAGCGCACACCTGAATCCATCCTGGTTGAACTGAACGAAGGCACACGATACATCACCACTGATGAAGTAGCGAAAAGAATCATTGACGGTGATCCATCCATCCAGCTGATCGACGTACGCGATCCTTATGATTTTATGGATTTTGGATTACCGGGTGCTGAAAGTTTTCCAACATCAGATATTTGTACAGAAGTGGCCACTGAACTATTCGACACGCCGGGAAAGGATTTCATTTTTTATTCCAACGGAGATGTGGAAGCCAACAAGGCCTGGATGATTGCCACCCGTGAAGGACATGGGCGGCTTTACGTGCTTCGCGGTGGATTAAACAAATGGATCGAAACCATTATCAAACCTTCACGCCCCGCAGATACCGAACCACAGGAAGTGTTTGACCTTTACCAGTTCAGGCTTGGCGCAAGCCAGTATTTCACCGGTGGAAACGCAAATGTTGCCAGTGATGTACCTGCCGAAGAAATCCAGTTTACCCGCAAGAAAAAGAAAAATGTAGTAGAGGGTGGTTGTTAAGCCATAATCATGATTTCCTCTTAAAAAACTAAAATTTGAAGATCAAGTTATTTTGACCGAATAAAAAGCAATACAAATGAAAGATAATGGAACAAAATCGCTGGTTATCGTCGTCCTGATATTTGTAGGCGTACTGGCAATCGGATGGGTATCCACAATAAAAAGCGGACTTGAATGGGAAAAAACATCCCAGGAAACGCTTGACTATCTCTTTGAGGCCGAATACCAGATTTTACCTGAGGATGTGGCCTACTATACTGAATTTGATGAACCGGGATATGTTTATGTTGACCTCAGAAATCCTTATGAATTTGTAAAGGGAAATGTTCCAACCTCAGTAAATATTCCACAAACTGATTTGCTGGCTGAACCGGCACTGGAATATTTTAAACAGGCTGCCGAAGATTCGCTGAATGTTGTGCTTTATCATAGCACCGAAGCAGATGCCACAGGTCCGTGGTTATTGCTAAAACAGCTCGGATACGATAATGTAAAGGTCATGAAGGGGGGCTGGAGCTACTATGCCAACGAATCACTCGATCCATATGACATGCCTGAAATTCCAAAATACATGGTTGAGGAACCTGCATACGATTTTGCAGCCATTATGGAATTGATGCAAGCATCTCCGGCAGCGGCATCACAGGATATGCCTGAAGTGGTGATCCCAAGCAGAAAGAAAAAGAAAAACGTTGTTGAAGGAGGTTGTTAGCGCGTGGCGCGAAGAGCAGGGCGCAGGGAGGGAAAAAACATAATAATATTCTGTATGTTTGTGTGAGCCGGTTTATGCCGGCTTTTTTTATTGCCCCCTCTTTATACAATTTGTATTTTCGCAGCCAAATGGCCGAAGAAATTATCAGCAATAAAAAACCTGTCGGGAAGAACACACCCCGAAAGCCGCCCAAAAAGAACAACTATCGGGAGTATCTCTACGAGTTGCGCAAGCGGATGATCAGGTCGGTGATTGCTGCTGTGCTCTTTGCCATGCTGGCCTTCACGAACCAGGAAATAGTTTTTGATAAAATCCTGTTGGTGCCAAAAACAGAAGATTTTTTCACGAACAGGGTTTTATGCTACATCGGCGAAAAATATGCAATCGAGAACCTGTGTTTCAACGCTGAGTCGCTTACGATCATCAATATAAATATGGCCGGCCAGTTTCTTACCCACCTGTATGTATCACTCATTGCCGGGGTCATACTCTCCTTCCCGTTTATCCTCTATCAGGTTTGGAGTTTTTTGGCATTCATCCTGAAAATCAAAAACCGAAAAACCACATTGGCAACAATCATAACCGGAAGCATGCTTTTTGTCACAGGTTTACTTTTCAGTTATTTTTTAATCGTTCCCCTTACTGTAAATTTCCTGGGCACCTATTTTGTGAGTGGAGAAATTCAAAACAATGTGATGCTGGGTTCATACATCAGCACCATTGCATCGCTGATTTTGGGTGTGGGCGTATTTTTTGAACTGCCGGTATTTATTTTTTTCCTTGCAAAATATGGTATTGTCAACCCGGATTGGCTCAAAAAACAACGCCGGATCATGATTGTTGTACTCTTGATTTTATCTGCCATCATCACCCCACCGGACATTATCAGCCAGATTATGGTTTGTATTCCGTTGCTTTTGCTCTATGAGGTAAGTATTGTGGTGGCAAAAAGAGTTTACCCGAAGGAGGATGTATAAAATTTTCAATCCCATAGAAAAAACTTACCTAACCTCTAAAATTCAAGAAAATATCGGGTGGAGGGTATATCAGCAGGAAAATTTTTTGCCCCGTCATTTATGGCGGGGTCAAATAATTAACAAACAATAGCTTAATCAAAAACCAGAAAAATTTTAACGTTTAAACTATATTTTTCTGGTTTTTGCCTATTGATAAATAGAAAAATTATATACCCCCGCCATAAATGACGGGGCTATTGAATTTCTTTGATTTAAAAAGTAATCATTGATATTTGTGAATAAGACAGGCTAAAATTCTTCCGAAGATTGTATCCATAAGAAAACACGGCGTTTCGATTTCCAACATTAATAATTTTCTTGCGGGTACCATTCAAAAATAAATTAGAAAAAACTTGATATTTAGAACGGTTATATTTTATCTTTGTAATAAATATTTGGGGAACCAAATTTTTACGAAAACAATAAGTTATGAAACCTTTCGCCTGTAAATGTTTATTCCTACTTCCCGTAATCCTTTTTGTTGATTATTTAATTTTAGTTGCCTTTGGTGTAACCTCCTGTTTTTTTGGTGCAGGTGAGGATATTTACTGCAAGGCCTATATGCCGGCAGCACTTATGCTCATTGCCGCATCACTTGTGTTTTTCGTGGGTATCATCGCACGCAAAAACAAAAAGGAAGTTTGCGAATCAGAGGAAAAGGCATAAAACTGCATTACATTTTTTTAAAAATAAAAACCCGGATAGGTTAACCTGATCCGGGTTTTGTTTTTACATATCTGATTTTTTAAATAGTCAGAGTTTCACAAATTCAGAACTCCTGACCTGATTTTGATTGTCAGGCAATTACATAAGTTGCA
>CAYNDN010000480.1:0-4358 GCA_964395075.1 uncultured Lentimicrobiaceae bacterium
ATTTAACATCGGTGCTTTTATTACAACTGGATTCATACCGTCTGCAGGAGTTCCGCTGATCCAAAGATCCATCAGGAAGTTTCCAATGGTACTTAATCCCATGAGCGAATAATCACTCAGCGCACCGAAATAAGATGAGGTTGTTGTTGCAAGGTTATCGGATGACAGATCCGGATAAGCATCAGTAGATGAATTACCTAAAGGCTCAAGGAAAACTCCGACTAAACCACTTGCTGAAATAGATCCTAAAGGTATATCAAGTTCCCAATCATCATTAACTGTTGTATTCAGTTCATCGGTAGAATACAATAAAGTAAATGTATCCCAATCAACAACATGAAGTTTGTAAGGCCATATTCCTGTAAGCCCCCATGAAGCATGATGGAAGTCTGCTTTCTCTATTGTAACGTCAGTAAACCCGTTCAGATCGAAAACAACACCATATCCATAATCAAATACCTGGAAATATCCATTTTCAGGCGTATTTGCATGATAAGATATTTCAGTGAGTGTTGGTCCACCACCTCCGGGTGCAACCCAGTTCAGGTTTACATCAACATAATCTTCAACATTGGCCTGTAATCCGGTAGCGGGCTCAAGGTAAAGATCCAACTGGAAGTTCACCTGTGAATTTTGGTCTGCGATAACGGTCGTTTCCTTTGTTTGTGAAACATATCCTTCCAACTCAGCAGTTACTGTGTAATCACCCTCAAACACATTCTCAAAATAATAACCGCCTTCTGAACCAGTTAGCGTATCGTAAAATCCATACCCTTCAACTGTAATGGTTACACCTTCCAGCGGAGCTTCATCATAGTTATCTGTTACAGTGCCAAAAACATCACCCACACCAATGGTTGTGAACAAATGTTCTTCGGTGGTAACAATTCCGGCAGCATTTTTAGCTGCTACTTTCCAACCGTATTCCTTGTTCAAGGCCAAAGTTCTACCCACTTCTGCCAGGTCTATCATTTCATCAAAAATCCAGGGTGAGGTATAAACAGTTCCTCCAAAACCACCAGTTGTATATATCTGAATACGTGCCTGTGACGTACCCGCACCATTTGTCCAGCTAAATACCGGCTGAAGCGGCACTAATTGGGCACCGTCCTCTGGCATCAGGTTATAAGGCAATTCCGGTGGTGTATCTGAAGCTACGGTAAGTGTTGCAGGAACTACTACGGTTCCGTCAGTAACTTCCTGGCCATTGTGATTGATATTGATGTTAGCGAGGTATGTACTGTCGACCAGGTCTGTTGCATCGAAAGTTACAGTAACATCCTGTGTTTCGCCAGGGTTAACAACACCACTGATTTCGCTCAACGACAACCAGGTATCGCCCTGTGCAAAACAAAGGCTTAATCCATAATCACCTACTGAATATTCCGTACCATTCCATTGGAGGTAGGGAGTTGCTGTTAGCTCTGTGGTTTTAGCCCACATAAACCAGCAATCCGTTGGAGTAGCTGTTTGTCCAACTATCGAGACCCAACCCTCCGGTAGTAATACATTCTGATCGAATGTAAACTGATACATATAAAAATCGCCGTAAGTTCCCAGCGGAATACCGGTGGTTACCCTGGTAATTGTCGGATTGAAAGCTGCCACTTCCGCTCCGGGGGCACCGGCGTCATCAGCATAGAATTTAACGGTGAACTCCATAGGGTCTTCATCTCCGCAGGCAGACCAGGCACCTGAAAAAATCAGATTACCGCCCCAGAAAGTAATACCTCCTATTGGATCAGAAACACCGGAATAATATTGATAGCATGCATAACCCGGATCAAGTTCAGAGGTAGCAACACCCCAGTCAACAGTTTCAACAGGCTGGCTATATATTGATCCTTCTGGACAAGTAGTATATTCATCTGTTTCATAAGGTTTTGTAGTTCCCGTCAGGGAGGCATCAGGATTCGAGTTTTGGGCAAATTTGCTTAATAAGTCTTCCTTTTTCAGTTGCCCAGAAACGATAACTGATTCTACCGGCTCTAATGATTCAATAGATGCACTCCACTCCAGCGGATCGGTACCAGCCGGATTAGAAATAGATAATATTTGTGTTGATGTTGCATCCGGCAGCAATGTTTCATCAAGTGCTGCAGGTGTTACACTAATTTGTGCATAGCCCAGTTCAAAATCCTGAGTAAACGCACCCCCTTCAATAATCTCAAGGCCTTCAACAGTTACAGGAAGATAACCATCGGCTTCGCAAGTAACATCATACAATCCTGGGAATATCTCATCGATTATATAATAACCGGTTTCATTGGTAAAAGCTTCATATCCACCAGCCATAATGTGTGCATTTTCAATTGGCCCACGTGTAGCTTCAGTTACATATCCGTCTAATACTCCTGGATCAGGAGCTTCAAGTACATCAACTGCATAATCATGAACTGAGCCCCATGAATAAGTAGCACAAGGCAATACTAAATCAGGGTTGGATGTTTCATACTGCATCACCCGCAGTCGGGTTTCTCCAAGGCTGACACCCACAGGAATAGTGAAGTTGAAAGTGTATTCAACGCCGGTTGCAGAAGTAGCACCCTGCACGACTCCCAAACGCTCATCAGGTTCACCAAAGGTAATATCCTGATTCCAGTCTAACCAGGCTTTCCCGACATTGGTATATGCTCCGGTACCGCACTGGCCCATAGTAAGAGTCATGGAGTATTCTATACCCTGCTGAAGTTGTATAGCCCCCAGGCCGGTAAAATCCTGAGCACCGGTAATTCCTGTACATCCCACATCGTGATCGAAATTAACATCAGGACCCAGTATTTGAACCCTAAAAAGATCAGAGTCGGCTCCAGAACTTGGCCCGGCAGCACAGTAGTCTAAGGTAAATGTTATTGTTGTCCATTCACTTAAGTCCCCTGGTACACAAATAGCACGAACATAAGCGTCGTAGCTCTGACCAAAAGTTAAATCTATAGCTGTGTAGGTATTTATGTTTACTACTGTACCTTCAGTGGGTACCGGGCTTCCTGCTGGTAGTACAGCAACTTCCCATTCAGTTTCATCGCCACCGGGAGTCCAGCCTAATTCGGCTGTTGTAGTAGTTGCAGAATTTACCATCAGGTCAGTTGGCTCTATACAAGAAGGTAATTCTTCTATGGTAATATCATCAACATAAAAAGTATCATAAGTACCGTCCTGTCCGTGTTTGAAAGCTACGTAAGGGTCACTGCCCATGTAATCAGCAAACGACACTGTGTAGAGTGCAAAACCATCGGGAATGAGGAGGGTTTGGAACGGGGTAAATGAAGCCGGATCCATCGGATCGTCCATTGTACCTACAATTAAGTTTTGATCGGTACCCCCATCAGCATAGAAAGTTACTCTTAAGCCTGCTAATGGCTCAACAATTTCAGGACTCACCAAAATCAGGTTTGCCGTATCGGCACTTGAATTGTAAATCTTTGCACTGTTGGGTGCTGAATTGGCTTGTGTATCCGAAGATTCAACAGCAGCATAAATATTTGTTGTATTATCAACTATACCTATCCAGCAAATCGGCATTTCGGGTTCCACTACACCATCAAAGTTTTCGACTACAGGCACAGCGAAAGCTTCGCAACTTGTTTGAAAAGCAAGTGGACCAGCCCATGCACTTAATTCATCGGTTCCGCAGTCAGCTCTAACATAAACATCGTAATTTGTGCTGGCCATAAGGTCTGTAATGGTATATGGATTTGCAGTAACCCCAGGAATGAGTGTGCCGGCAGCCAATGGATCGAATCCGGGATCACCATAAATTACATCCCATGTGGTTTCATCGCCCTGCGAAGTCCAACCTATTTCGGCGGTTGTAGTAGTTGTGTAATTAACAATCAAATCAACCGGCTCGAGGCAGGAGGGAATTTCTTCGATAACGATATCATCGAGGTAGAAATAATCATAAGTACCATCAACGCCATGCTTAAATGCAATAAATTGATCTGCCCCTGAATAACCATCCAGGAAGTACTGGTACATGGCATAACCATCCGGTACCACAAAAGTTTCGAGCAGGTTAAATGTAGTAGCATCAGTTGGATCAGTCATTGTACCGAACAAGAGGTTTTGATCGGCACCACCATCAGCATAAAAAGTAACCCTGAGTGTATTGAGTGTTTCAACAATTTCAGGTGAAACCAGGATCAGATCGGCTGTCAGGTCACTTGAATTGTACATCTTCAATGAGTTGGGATCGGAATAGGTGGCAGTAGTGCTTGTTTCAACAACTGCATAAGTAGATGAACTTTCAACTACAGCACTCCAGCACAAAGGCAATTTAGGTATTGTTACACCATCAAAATTCTCTGTAACCGGCACGTTAAAGGCCTCACACAGTGTAGCAAATGATATTGGACCTG
>CAYNDN010000481.1:0-4334 GCA_964395075.1 uncultured Lentimicrobiaceae bacterium
GCTGAGATTTCATTTAACGAACTGGTAAAATTATTAAAACAGATGCTCACACAGTATAGCGAAATATTAGTTTGCCCGAAAAAGCATGCACCATGGTCGAAGAAATGGTTTTGAAGTTGGATATGGAGGTATACAAAAAGACCATTTTCCCAATAACCTACTCATTGTCTTTTGATTTTTTTTTCGCATTCGTCATCAAAAACCCAACGTTCAGATAAAATTCCCGGGCGTTCACACATTTGTCAACATTTCGCCTTTCTGCCATTGTACCTTTGTTGGCAATAATACTAACATCATTTTATCATGAAAAAATTTAAACTTTTTTTTACTTCAATGTTTTGCAGCCTGGCAATAAGCCTGTCGGCACAGCCAATCATCAACATTCTCACTGAATTCTACAGCGAGTCGCTGGATGAATACCGAAATGTGCGCATTTACTTACCCGGCGATTACAACACGCCTCCAGCTAACATGCACTATCCTGTAATTTATTTCTTGCACGGGTGGACCGCAAACCACAATTCGATAAGTACAATGCTAAGCACACTCCAAAACTTAATGGACAATGGCATCATCGAACCTGTGATCATGGTAGCTGCCGACAACTGGGTAGAGCCATTTGGGGGTAGCGTTTATGTTAACTCAATTCTTTGGGGCGATTATGAAGATTACAACGTGAACGACCTGGTCGATTGGATAGATGCCAACTACAGAACCATTCCCACACCTGAGGGTCGTGCTTTGATCGGGCATTCCATGGGTGGTTTCGGCGCATTTCGTTATGGGTTGTTACATAAAGATAAGTTCTGTGCTTTTGCCGCCAACGCTGCAACGGTTAATTTTGATCTGTTTATGGATCATATTCAAACCCAAATACAAATTGAAAACTCAGGGCCGCCTTATTTTTATTCTTTCAGTGCCGGTGGTGAGTTTACCCAGTTTGTGTTTATTTCTGCAGGCACTTTTTCGCCCAACTACAACACCCCGCAAACTTATATTGATCCGGCCATTGTGGAATATCCCCTGGATGAAAGCGGTAACCTTATTGATACCGTGTATCAGAAATTCAAAATGTTCGACATGCCGGAGCCACTCCACGCAACCACCCCGCAAGACAGCGTTGGCATTTTGCTTTGTTGTGGTACGAATGATGAATGGGGGCTTTATCCGGCGAACGCAGCGCTGTGTGATACGCTTGATGAACTCGGCCTGCCCTATGAGTTTATGTCACACACAGGCAGCCATACAATAACTGCTGCTTTTAAACAACGGGCACTCATGTTTTTGGATTCATTGCTTGTATCGCCTACGATACCATGCTCCTGCCTGCCCGAAGGGATCCTCATTACCACACAGTCACAGATCGATAGTTTCCCGATCAATTACCCGGGTTGTACGGAGATTGAGGGGAGTGTTCAGGTAGGTTATTTATCAGGAGGTTACGACATCACCAATTTAAACGGATTAAGTGCAGTAACTTCCATAGGAGGTAATTTTAACATAGGAATGATCGGCTTTGCATGGCCTCACAGCTTACACGCTTGCCCAAACCTTACATCCCTGGAGGGCTTAAGTAATTTGGTTTATCTGGGAGGTGATTTAAAAATCAGGGGGACAGGATTGAGTACATTGGCCGGGTTGGAAAATCTAAATGTTATTTATGGCGACCTGGAAATAGGTGTAGGAAATCAATGTGGGAATAACCCGCATTTAACCAATATTGATGCCATTGGAAATATTATCTCCGTTGGAGGCAGTTTAACGATCGCACAAAATGACAGTCTTACAAGTATTGCTTCACTTCACGATAGTATCTCAATTGGTGGATCCCTTCATATTGGAGGGAACAATTCTTTAGCTAATTTAAACGGATTAAGTCATCTTACCTCAATCAACGAAGATCTGAAGATCGAAAGTAATGCATTATTAGAAAATATTGATGATCTAAATAATATTTCTACCATCGGAGGCAGTTTTCATATTTCTGATATCAATGCCCTGACCAGCCTTACGGCGCTGGAGAACCTGGCTTCCGTTGGGGGATGGCTTGCTATATATGGTAATGATGCCCTCACCAGTCTGACAGGACTGGAAAACCTGGATTCCATCGGGGGGAGTCTTTCAATTGGAAGCAACGATGCCCTCACCAGCCTGACGGGATTGGAAAACCTTGCTTCCACTTCCATCGGTGGTATTATAATTTCTCATAATGGGCAATTGACCAATTTGTCAGGATTGGAGAATATCACCAGTGTCAATGGCGAGGTGCATATTTCTTATAATAACTCTTTAGTGAGTTTAACTGGCCTTGATAACCTTGTAGCGTGTGAGGAATTGTGTATAGAAGGTAATAATGTTTTATCAAATTTATCAGGACTTGAAAATCTGGTAAATATTGGTGGTGATTTGTATTTTAGGTCATCTGCACTTAATAATTTATCGGGACTACAAAATCTTAATATTATTGATGGTAGTTTAGTAATAGGTTCATATAGTCATGGAAATATTTTATTAACAAGTTTAGCAGGTCTGGACAATCTGACCTCGATCGGTGGTAATTTTGAAATCATTCAAAACTATTCGCTGGCAGACATTTCAGCGTTGGAAAATCTGACATTTCTTGGTGGTAATTTTGATTTAGATCAAAATAACGCAATGAACAATTTATTGGGACTGGAAGGATTGACTTCAATCGGGGGAGGGCTCATTATTTTCAATAGCCATTTGAATAGCTTGATGGGGTTAAATAATGTGACTTCCATTGGTGGCGATTTATCACTAGGTGGTAACAGTTTACTGTCCGGTTTAACGCCTCTGGAAAGTTTAACTTACCTAAATGGACAACTTTCTCTATTTGCTACTCACCTACTCAGTTTAGAAGGACTTGAAAATATATCAGCAAGCTCAATAACTAGCTTATCTATCAGCAGTAACAGTCTATTATCCACCTGCGAAGTCCAAAGTATCTGCGATTACCTCGCTGCACCTAATGGTACAGTCACCATTGAAAACAACGCCCCTGGCTGCAACAGCCCCGAAGAAGTGGAAGAAGCATGCCTGACCATTGGCGTGGAAGAACCGGATGAGATGAATCTGATCACTATTTCACCAAATCCCTTCGGCCAATATGCGGCCATTAGGATTGATTTGCCAGCCACTGCTAACGTGTCCCTCCAAATCTTCAATACAATGGGCGTCAAAGTTGCCGATCTGCACCACGGCCCGATACCTGCCGGGCAGCAGCAAATTGTTTGGGATAGCGGCAGTTTGCCCAAAGGCTTGTATTTTATACGGGTGCAAATGGGAAACAAAACAATCATGGAGAAAATCATCAAAAATTGATGGATGCTTAATACCGGATAAAAAAACCATTGTTCTGTTAACTGGCAATTAGTAATTTTTTGTAATTTTGCTAATCAATCATTAGTAATATGAATAAGCAGGACATTAAAAAGGTGATTGTTGCGCAAAAGGAATCGCGCACGAATTACCGCTATGTTGAACGCGAAAAACAGCTCATGCAATTATCTGAAAGCACTGATCCGTTTGTCAGGATTTTCTCAGGAGTGCGCCGGTGCGGGAAGTCAACCCTGATGGATCATATCAGGGACAACAGCCCGGAAAAAAACTTCAACCTCAATTTTGACGATAACCGGCTTACCGGTTTTAATGCCGGCGACTTCGAAAAACTCTATGAAGCGTTTTATGAGCTTTACGAAACCGAAAAAACCTGGTATTTTGATGAAATCCAAAATATTGAGCATTGGGAGCTGTTCGTCCGCCGCCTTCACAACCAGGGCCATAAAATATGGATCACCGGATCGAACGCCAGGATGCTGAGCCGGGAACTCGGTACGCACCTTACCGGAAGATACCTGCAAAGCGAAGTATTCCCGTTTTCGTTTGCCGAATATTGCAGGTTCAGGGAAATCACAATCGAGGCCAACGATTATTATTCCCCTGCAAAAACCACCATTCTGAAAAAGGCGTTTCGGGATTATTTGATAAATGGCGGGTTTCCCGAATTTCTGCAAAGTGGAAACACCGATTATCTGAAAATCCTGTTCGAAAATATTATTTACCGCGATGTGATTGTAAGGTATAATATCAGGAACAGCAGGTTGCTGATGGAAATGACCCATTTCCTGATCAGCAACATTTCAAAAGAAACCAGCTACAACAGCCTGAAAAACACCTTTGGCCTGGCAAATGCCATAACGGTGAAAGAATACATCAGCTACCTTGAGGATTGCTATTTGCTGTTTTCGGTGAATAAATTTGATTATTCGCTGAAAAAACAACTGGCTAATCCCAAGAAAATCTATTGCATCGAC
>CAYNDN010000482.1:0-4317 GCA_964395075.1 uncultured Lentimicrobiaceae bacterium
ATTTGGCAGAATATTAGTTGTAAGTTTCTAAAAAATCTTCGGGTACTTATAGGGATTCACATCATGCATCAGGTTATACACAGCATCGAAAACATCCCCGGCATTGTGGTTCGAAAATAATTGTAGGTTTTATTTCCCGACTTTCCTGATTTTTTGAAGTTCCTCCACATCGGCCTTATCTTTCATTCGGTCTGAGGCCATTTTCATTAAGATGAGTTCGTTAAAACCAACGATTGGGATTTGGAGATTTTCAAATGGAAAGTATTTTACATGCTTAATTGCATCATCCCATTCTACATTTTGAACCTTTGTTAAAAAGTCAATTCTGTCAGGGGGACTGCCAATATAAAACATGCTTGTTTTACTGAAATCGATTTTTTTCAACTTATCAATATCCAAAGGATTAATCCCAAATTTCTGAAGGGCATTAATAAATTTGTTTTTGTTTTCATTATCAGGCTTTAACCATAGATCCATGTCGTTGGTGCCTCGATTGTAACCATAATAAATAACCGAATAGCCTCCAATTAACAAAAAATCAACCTTGTGTTCGGATAATAAAATCAGTAATTCTTTATGAGGTTTAAACAGGAAGTCCATTGATTACAGTAAAAGTGATGCTGTGATGCGATCTTTCATTTTCCAATTCAGTTTTATACATTGCCCTGATCATTTCATGGGCGATCATAAAATTTTCTTCTGGTGAACGTGAGGCGTTCAATTTTGCAGTGGCCTCATTCTCCTCTTCAAAGGAAGAAAATACTTCGAGATTACCGCTCTGATATTGAACTTCCGGTTCATTAACCTTTTTAGAATCAGCCATTGTTTTTCCTTTCTTCTTTTTCATTTAATGAAGCAAAGCTAAAAAATCTTTGGGTACTTATACGGATTCACCTCATGCATAAGGTTATACACAGCATCGAAAACGTCTTCGGCATTGGGATTTGAGAAATAATCGCCGTCGGTACTGTAGGCCGGGCGATGGGCATGTGCCGTAACTGTTGTGGGCTGGGCATCAAGATGCAGGTAGCCTTTTTGTTCCTCCAATACTTTCTGCATCATAAAGGCAGTGGCACCTCCCGGCACATCCTCGTCGAAGAAAACGACCTTATTGGTTTTTTTGAGCGATTCCACGATGGTGTGGTTGATGTCGAAAGGCAGCAGCGACTGCACGTCGATGAGTTCTACATCGATGCCAAAATCCTGCAGTTGCCTGGCAGCGTCTTCTGCAATCCGCACACAGGAGCCGTAAGTTACGAGGGTTAAATCCGTTCCTTCTTTAATAATTTCAGGTACACCGATGGGCACATTAAATTCACCGATATTTGAAGGCACTTTTTCGCGCAGGCGATAGCCGTTCAGCGGCTCGATGATCAGGGCGGGGTCGTCGGAGGCGAGGATGGTGTTGTAGAACCCTGCTGCCTGGGTAAGGTTGCGGGGAACCAAAACATGCACCCCGCGTATGGAGTTTATGACCATGCTCAGCGGCGACCCCGAATGCCAGATGCCTTCTAAGCGGTGGCCGCGTGTGCTCACTATCAGCGGTGCTTTTTGTCCGCCCGCCGTGCGGTAGGTGAGGGTGGCCAGGTCGTCGCTCATCACCTGGAGGGCGTAGAGCAGATAATCGAAATATTGCACCTCGGCGATGGGGCGCAGGCCGCGCATAGCCAGGCCAAGCCCCTGCCCAACAATGGTGGCTTCGCGAATGCCGGTATCAAAAATCCGGTGTTCACCATATTTCTCCTGCAGGCCTTCGTAGGTTTGATTTACACCGCCGATTTTACCAACATCCTCTCCAAATGCGATTACACGCGGGTTGGATTCAAAAATACGATCGAAGTTATCTCTTAAAATCTCCCTTCCGGGGATGGATTTGGCATCTTTTTCATAGATTGCAGGCAAATGTTTTACCCTAAATGCCGAGTGCTCATCTTCCGCATTTAAATGCGTATTAAAGCGTTCACGGTTAGTTTCGATGGATTTATCCAGCCATCTCCTCACGTTGCTTTTAAGCGAATGCTCAGGGTCACTGCACGAATCGCAAATCAGGCGGAGGGTTTTCTTGGCTTGCGAATTGGTGTCTTTACGGATAGGTTCCGCAATTTTGGCAAGGTCTTCCTTTAGTGCAGAGATACGGTTGGTTTTGGAGCAGTTGCATGTGCTTATATCAACGATCTTTAAGAAATCATCACGCTTTTTGAAAAGCGGTTTCATGAAATTATTCCATGCCTTTTTCTTAGCTTCCCTTGCAGCTTTTGTCGCTGCTTTTTCAATGGCATCCAATTCGTCAACGGAGGCCAGCTTTTCGCTGATGATCCATTCGCGCATTTTTTTGATGCCGTCAAAATCTTTTTCCCATTGAAGCCTTTCTGGGGATTTATAACGTTCGTGCGATCCTGAGGTTGAGTGTCCCTGGGGTTGGGTAAGTTCTACAACATGAAAGAGTACGGGAATATGTTTTTCGCGGCAAATTTTAACGCCTTCCTCGTAAACACGGCAAAGTTCGGGATAGTCCCAACCGTTTACTTTGTATATTTTATATCCCGGAGTTTTTTTGTTTTCACTGAAACCGGCCAGGGCTTCAGAAATACTTCCTTTGATGGTTTGGTATTCCCTGGATACCGATATCCCAAAGCCATCGTCCCAAACCGACATGGCCAGCGGAACCTGTAGCAGACCGGCGGCATTCATGGCTTCCCAGAATACACCTTCTGAAGTTGAGGAATCACCGATGGTGCCAAAAGCGACTTCGTTACCATTTATCGAAAACTGATCGAATTTTTTGAGGTCGGGGTTTTTGCGGTAGAAGTGAGAAGCGTATGCCAGGCCAAGCAACCGGGGCATCTGCCCGGCAGTGGGGGAGATGTCGGCGGACGAATTTTTCATTTGGGTTTGGTTCATCCAGTTGCCGTTATCATCAATATATCGCGTGGCGAAGTGGTTATTCATGAGGCGCCCTGCAGTGCCGGGATTAAAATCCTTATCGGTGTCGCCGTAAAGCTGGGCAAAAAATTCTTCCAAAGAAAATATGCCGGCAGCCATCATAAACGTCTGATCGCGGTAATAGCCCGAGCGCCAGTCGCCATTACGGAATACCTTGGCCATTGCCAGTTGGGGAATTTCCTTTCCATCGCCGAAAATACCGAATTTGGCTTTGCCGGTGAGCACTTCGCGGCGGCCCAACAGGCTGGCCTGGCGGCTTTCGTTGGCAATGCGGTAATCGTTTAATACTTCTTCTCTGTCCGGTTTTTGTTTGCTGTTGCCCATAATTTTTTATACTGATGTGATTTAATCCACAAAAATAATGATTCGTAATTGGTGTGCTTTCAACAGTGATTTTTAAGGTTTTGTTCGATTGATGTTAAAATGCTGTGGGATAAATTTATAGCCATCCGGGCAATGACTGTTAAAATTTCATAAGCATCAAAAAAGTGCATCGTATAAACCGATGTACTTTTTTTAAAACAGAAAATTGTTCTCGGCTAATCATCTTTAAACCTGAATGACAACCGAAGTTTTGTCCGGTAAGCCACGATTTTGCCTTCTTCAATTTTCAGGTCTTGTTCAATAACTTCGGCAATGCGCAGTCCTTCCAGGGTTTGGGATGCCCGTTCAATGGCTTTTTTGGCGGCATCCTCCCATGAAACGGTGCTGCTACCGATGATTTCGATTACTTTATAAATACTATCACTCATACGAACCTCCTTTTTTAGGTGAGTATTGTGGCGCAAGATACTGAAAATCTGATGAAAAGAAAAGTGATCACAAAAAATAATTGAAATTTGAAAGTTTATAGTTAACAAATAACATGTTCAACCATATTCACTGATTCAACGACAAATTCCTGTCTGTTGATAAAAAAATATAGGCTATTTCGGGGTTTTTTATTCATTTTGTGGGTTCGAAATTTGGAAATGAAAAATGGAGCCTGCTCCCTCCGTTAGTTTTCAAAATATTGTTACAGAATAATTTCATGGATAAAGAAGAACAGAAGCAATTTCAGGAATCAGAAAACCAGCTGGACAGCGTCCCTGAAAAGCCGGGAGATGATGGCGAATACAAGGCCATTGCCCTGGAAGGCATGTACCAGAACTGGTTTCTGGACTATGCATCGTATGTTATACTGGAGCGGGCGGTGCCGGATGTGCTTGACGGACTGAAACCGGTGCAGCGCCGCATACTGCACGCCATGCGCGAGATGGACGATGGGCGCTACAACAAGGTAGCCAACATCATCGGGCAAACCATGAAATACCACCCGCACGGTGATGCTTCCATAGGCGATGCCCTGGTGCAGCTCGGACAAAAGGAACTGCT
>CAYNDN010000483.1:0-4313 GCA_964395075.1 uncultured Lentimicrobiaceae bacterium
CAAACACGTCCGCAGCGAAAAAGACCCCTTTACCCTCATGCGGATGATTGAGGTGAACATTTTCAATACGGATAAAACCTTGCAGCAAGGCAACAGCTTAGCCGAAGCGATGAAGGGAAAATGGAACAACAAATACTGGACATCAAACGCCAGACATTTTGTAAATCAGCCTGATCAGTGATCTGAAAATCAAATATGCATAACGGAAATTTACATAATATTGACAAAATCGCTGAATTAGGCGAAGGTCAATTCATCGAATTCAAAGAAGCATTCGATAAAAGCCTCCAAAAAGAGATTGTAGCCTTTGCCAATGCATCCGGTGGTGTTATTTACCTTGGCATTACAGATACTGGAAAGCCAAAAGGAATTGAAATTACCAACAGATTGAAATCGCAGATACAAGATATCGCTTACAATTGCGACCCGTCAATTCTAATTAATCTTGTTGAAATTGATAATATTTTGGCTGTCGAAGTTTCCGAAGGCAAAAACAAACCCTACTCATGCTCTACCGGATTCTTCATGCGTATGGGCGCAAATTCCCAAAAAATGACAAGGAATGAAATCATGTCTCTTGCCATCAAATCTGGAAAAGTAAGGTTCGACGAACAAATCTGTACCAACTTCGATTGGAAAGACTTCGATGACGAAAAATTTGCATACTACCTCAAACTGGCCGGAATTTCATACAACCTGCCAAAAGAAGAAATTTTACGAAACCTGCGCGTTCTGACCGATGAGGGTTTTACAAACGCCGGCGCTTTATACTTTGCCAAACAGCCTTACAAATATGTGATCAGCTCAAAAATAAGATGTATCCATTTTAACGATGATGATCGTGTGGAAATTCTCGATAAAAAAGAGGTGGATCGCGGTATCATTGGAAACATTGAGTTTACTGAAGCATATCTCAAGGAACGTGTGCCCGTGCGTTTTGAAATTAAAGAACTCAGACGTAAAGAATTTCCGGAATATCCCATTGAAGCCTATAGGGAAGCAATAGTCAATGCAGTAATCCACTTCGATTATTTCCTGGGCGACACCATTGCCATTGAAAAGCTAAAAAGCAGTATCATTATCAACAATAAAGGTGAATTACTTTTTCCCAAAAGCGAGTTCGGAAAAAAAAGTGAAGCCCGAAATCGCTTACTGGTAGATCTGCTTGCCCGAACTGATTTTATGGAAAAAGCAGGAACCGGTATCAAAAGAGTAACCAATGCGTGCATTGCGAATGGCAATAAATTCAATTTCGAATTCTCCGATTCGTTTTGGATAACATTTCAAACCAATAATAAAAAGAATGCTTTGGGAAATGTCCCAGAAAATGTCCCAGAAAATGTCCCAGAAAATGTCCCAGAAAATGTCCCAGAAAAACGCCTAAATGTAATCATGGAATTAATTAAATTAGATGCAGGTATTTCAATGCTGGACTTGGCAAAGAAGATTGGTGTCGATCATAAAACAATCAAACGGGATATTGCCAAACTGAAATCCCTTGGCCTCCTCAAGCGCATCGGCCCCGCAAAAGGCGGCCACTGGGAAGTGCTTGATAAATAAGCCGACTACATCAAACGATCCATCCGGAGTGAATAAAAGGTTCTCGCTGATTTACGCAGATAAAATCTCCGCAAATCTGCGCAGAAAATTCGCGAGAAAACAAATCTGCGAAAATTCGCGTGAAATCATTCTGCGAAAATCTGCGTGAAAAACCTTCTGCGAAAATATGTGGGAAACATCATCTGCTTTCCATTAGGAGATTTTATCATAAAATGAATAACATAGCTATTTCTATTAATAAAATTCCAATCAGGTTGTCTGACGAGAGGTGGAAACACATTTCAATGGGTCATCCTGAAATGGCTGAATATTTTGACCAAATTCTTGAATGTGTTGAAAATCCTGAAATTGTATATTTCGGAAGCGAAGGCGAATTTCTTGCAGTAAAATCATTAAACAATGAAGGAGTTAAATTTATCGTTGCTATTTACAAAGAAATTAAGAACAATGATGGTTTTATCATTACAGCATTTTTAACCAACAAATTAAACTACCTGAAAAATAAGCAAATCTTATGGAAACAAAAGAATTAACTGCAATCAAAAGTATGATCCCATATTTTTTAAAGTATAAAAGTTTATGGGTAAATTACGATCAGGAAACGGATACCCTCTACTTGCATTTCAAAAAGCCAAACAGAGCCGTCAATTCCATTATGGAAGATGATCAGACGATTGTACGATATGAAAACAATGAGGTTGTTGGTGTTACGCTGCTGCATGCCAGCAAATACAACCGCTAACACTTCATTCATCACCGAATAATATATCAATAATGAACTTACGCGCCCTCAACATACGCGAAGCCCACGAGCGCCCCGAAGCCATGGAAGAAGCCTCCGTGATGATGGTGGGCTTAAACCCCGAAAGAATTATGCAGGGACTGGTGCAGCTCCAATACCAAAAAACCGGCGAAGAAAGAAACTTCCATCAGGTAGCAGACTATAGCATGCCGAATGTTTCAGAAAAAGTAGTAAGGATTATTCTTGGGTATACTGATTACATTAAACGAACTGCCTGGAGTGAATAAGGTTACACAGAGTAACTCCGTGTAAAACACAGTGTAACACTGTGAAACAGATAAATCCGCGTAAATCCGTCTAATCCGCGTTCCATTCCCCCGAAGCCATGGAAGAAGCCTCCGTGATGATGGTTGGCCTCAACCCTGAGAGAATACTTCAAGGATTGGTTCAGCTTCAATACCAAAAAACAGGACTTGATACTCAACCCTTCAACAACTCAACAACTCAACCCTTCAACAACTCAACTCTTCAACCCTATCAACTCTTCAACTCTTCAACCAAAACAGAAACTTCCGCCCTGTTGCAGATTACGCTATACCTAACGTCTCAGACAAGGTGGTAAGAATCATTTCGAGCTATACCGACTACATCAAACGAACAGTGTGGAGTGAAGGATCAACATAGAAACTAACTTTTAAACTTTTAAACCATTCAACTCTTCAACCATTAAACACCAAATAAATTATGCCGTATAAACTAATTCTCAACCTGCCTGAAAATGCGTTTTCAGTAATTCGAAAAAAACCGGAGGATTTCGGTCAAGAATTATTAGAGGCAGCAATCTGCCTGTGGTATGAAAAAGGTAGGATATCACAATCTAAAGCGGCGGAAATAGCTGGAATATCACGTTTCGAATTTCTTGAATTACTCAAAAAGCAGCAGGTTTCGCCGTTTCAATATACTGCTGAGGATTTAAACCAGGAAATAAAATTCTGAGTGTTATGAAATTCATAATTAATGCCAGTCCCATTATTTTCCTGGCCAAAATTGAATTGATAAATTATCTTCCTGATTTATTTGAGGATATTATTATTCCAAAAGGTGTTTATAATGAAGTTATCGCTCATGATGACCAAGCATCCCGTTGGATTAAAAACCATGGTAAGGAGTATCTAAGTGTATTGGATAACATTCCCGGCGATATTTATGCCTGGGATCTGGGGAGGGGTGAAACAGAAGTTATTGCAAGTGCTTTGAATATGAAGGATTGTGCAGTTGGGCTAGACGATCAAGCCGCCCGTAACTGTGCATTAAGTTACCGGCTGAAAATTATTGGCACGATTGGGCTTATTTTGCGTGCACAAAAAATTGAAGTCATAAAAGATGGAGAATCCTATCTGAATAAATTGATTGAAAGTGGTTACAGAATTAGTGAAAGCTTGCTGCAAAAAGCATTGTTTCTGATGCGAAAGCGTTAAACTTGGGACAAGAAGTTATCTCAGCATTTAATCCTTCTCAACCCACTCAACTCTGCAACTTGCTCAACTATAAACCCTCTCAACCTTCTAAACTTTCTCAACCTTCTAAACTTTCTCAACCTTCTAAACTTTCTCAACCTTTAAACCCTTCAACCCTTCAACCCTTCAACCAAAACAGAAACTTTCGCCAGGTAGCAGACTATAGCATGCCGAATGTATCGGAAAAAGTAGTACGCATCATCCTGGGATATACCGACTACATCAAACGAACCGTCTGGAGTGAATAATCTCTCGCAGATGCACGCAGATCAAGCGACACGCAGATAAGCGCAGATTCCTATGTTATATCAGCGAAAATCAGCGAGAAACTCAATCCGCGAAAATCAGCGAGAAACAAATCCGCGTAAATCAGCGAGAAAACAAATCCGCGTAAATCCGCGAGAAATAAACCAGCGAAAATCTGCCAGAAATAAACCATGAACATCCTTAATCTCATCGGCCGCACTTCCGAACTCTTCACCCAAGACATCGCC
>CAYNDN010000484.1:0-492 GCA_964395075.1 uncultured Lentimicrobiaceae bacterium
CCTACGACGAGGCCATCACCACGCCCACCGAAGAATCCGTCCGCAGGGCCATCGCCATCCAGATGATCATCAACAGGGAACTTGGTTTGGCAAAAAATCAAAATCCTCTGCAAGGTTCATTTATCATCGAAGAACTCACAGATTTGGTTGAAGAGGCTGTACTTTCGGAATTTGATCGGATAACAGAACGTGGCGGCGTTTTGGGAGCCATGGAAACCATGTACCAGCGTAGCAAAATCCAGGAAGAATCGCTGTATTATGAATCGATGAAACACTCAGGCAAACTCCCGATTGTAGGCGTGAACACATACCTATCCTCCAAAGGTTCGCCAACTATAATACCCGGGGAAGTGATCAGGGCAACCACTGAGGAAAAAGAATACCAGATCGCAATGCTTGAAGAGTTGCATAAAACTTACAACAAAGAAGCTGCAGAAAGATTGGAAGCACTGAAAGATGCAGCATTAAACAATCGCAATATTTTTGATAGTT
>CAYNDN010000484.1:502-4289 GCA_964395075.1 uncultured Lentimicrobiaceae bacterium
TCTGCAGCTGAAAATAAAAATATTTTTGATGCATTAATGGAAGTTTCAAAATATGCTTCGCTGGGGCAGATCAGCGATGCCCTGTTTGATGTTGGTGGCAAATACCGGCGCAATATGTAATTGCCCCACTGAAAATATTTTTATTTTTGAGCGCCAAATGAAATACGTGATACAAACGAAAAATTGATCAAATGCTGACCAGGAAAATCCTTGTAATTTATCCACAGGTGAATGATACCAAAATCGCCGTTTTCCAGAACAATAGCTGGGTATTTTTCAAAACCATAAAAATTGATCCTGAACTTTATGACCAGGAAGTCTTAAAGCAGGAAATGCCACGAACAGATCAGATTCTTGAGGAGTTGAAAGAAAATGATATCAGGATGGAAGAAATTGAGATTGTGATTGGCCGGGGAGGTTTAATCAAACCAATAGCTTCAGGTATTTATGAAATTAATGAAACCCTGAAAAAAGACCTTCGTCAGGAAACCAAGATGCACGAAACCAATCTGGGCGGATTAATCGCCGAACGCATTGCTGCGATGATTCCCAACGCAAGGGCATTTTTGGCTGATCCCGTTGTGGTAGATGAACTGGATGACATTGCCCGGGTGAGCGGCCATCCGCTCTTCGAAAGGAAATCCATTTTCCATGCCCTCAACCACAAATTTGCAGGCCGCAATTATGCGAAATCCGTCAACCACCAGTACGAAGAACTGAACCTCATCATTGCACATGTTGGCGAAGGTGGCATTTCGGTAGGCGCACACCGCAAAGGAAAAGTTGTTGATGTAAACCAGGCTTATGATGGTGAAGGCCCGTTTTCATACAGCCGAGCCGGATCCGTTCCTTATGGCGACCTGATTGATCTTTGCTTCAGTGGAAAATATGAAAGAGCCCAACTGCGTAAAATGCTGGTACACGAAGGCGGCCTCTTTGCCCATCTGGGCACATCCAACATAAACCTCATCGAAAACCGCATTAAGGAAGGCGACCAAAAAGCCGAATTCACCTTCAAAGCTATGGCCTATCAGTTAGCCAAAGAAATAGGTTCGATGTATGTTGCATTGGAAGAACCCATCGAAGCGATCATCCTCTCCGGAAACATTTTCCAATCTAAACTGTTTACTGATGAGGTAAAGAAACGAATACTCAAACTTGGTAATGTGATTATTTCTCCATTTGTTTCTGACATGGATGCACTGGCCGACAGTGCCATGATGATCATGAAAGAAGAAGCGGAAATACTTGAATATAAATAATTGAAATTCAAACTATAACAAACTACAAAATAACTATTAATGCCATACTGGTTAGAAGAAGCGGAAAGAGAAGAACAACGAAAACGGGAAAAACCATCGCGCGAAAGTGCAAAAATTCAGGATAAGATTTTCAGGATCAGAGAAAATTACAGAGCAAACAAGGAATCTTACGAAGAATTCGTTGCATATTTTTTTGATTTATGTTCACGAGCCAACAACCTCCCTTCAGAAAAAAAGCTGCCCTGGAATATGATTGATTTCAGGAAAAAGGAATCCAAACTTGACAACCATCTGTGTTTTGCCTCCACTTCCGAAAGTCTGGATAAAGTGGTTAAAACAACAGCATTTCCTTTTTTGAAACGTCAGCACTATAAACATATCAGGTCAGCCCATTTTAATATTTCAAAAAAAATGGATTTTGCCGAAATTGAGATTAGGGATGACTACCTTGCCAAGACGAGATTAAAAAATGATGAGCGTAAAACCGAAAAAATTATTGATGATGGCTTCCCCAGGGTTAAGGTGGTTTTTGAGTATGAAATTGAAAAACTGAACAGGGATTTAGTCATGAAAATCCTCGACTGGCTTGCCTTTAAGGCGGATGTGGGTTCACTCCCATTTACTGAAGAGCATTTTAAATATGATAAACTCAGGAAATAAAATAAAATCCCCCGATTCAATCTGGAACCGGGGGATTTTTCATTGTATCAATATCGCCTTACGCCCGTCCTGACATTTCCTTGGGTATCCTGCCATTGCGGATTGATTCAGAGCGCAGTTTACGACCAACAATCTTTTCAACCATTTTACCAACCTCCAGCAGGCGGTCGATATCCAGGTTGGTTTCGATGCCCATTTCGTCCATCATCACCACCATATCTTCTGTTGAAACCAGTCCCACATCGTTGGGATCTTTATAGTAATACTCGCCGGTTCCGGGAACAGGCACACCACTCACAAAGTTAGCCGGCTGTCCGCCAAGGCCACCCATTGTGGACTCATAATTTGTTATACCTGCCTGCAATGCTGCGAGGACATTCGCAAGCCCCCATCCGCGTGTGGTGTGGAAATGTGCAATCTGTTTTTCAGGGTTATCAACAGCATCCAGCAGCATTGAAAAATACTTATAAACCCTGTCGGGGGATGCAGAGCCATCATGGTCGGCATGCTCAACATCAGTTGCACCAATATCGAACCAGCGTTTTGTGAATTCGATGGCTTTGTCCAGTTCGGTAGGTCCTTCGATGGGGCAACCCCAGATGGTGCTTACGGTTCCGTTAACAGCAAGACCCGCATCACGTGCCTTTTTCACCCACTCCTCACTCATCTTCCAGTATTCGTCTATGGTAAGCCCGGAATTCTTCTTTTGATGGGATTCACTTGTGGAAACCATGAGTAAAATCCTGTCGGGGCCATAACCGGCAAGCTTTGCGTCAATGGCACGTTGAACAGAACGCTCACGAATGGTGATGGCGGTAAGCATCACTTCATCAAGCAAATGTTTTACACGCTTACTTTTTCTGATCAGCTTAAACAATTCATCGGCATCGGCAAATTGGGGCATACCTTTCGGGTTTCCAAAGTTGGTTACCTCAATGTGCTTAAATCCTGCCAAGAGCAATTCTTCGGCAAGCCAAAGTTTGGCTCTGGTTGGAATAAAAATTTCTTCATGCTGAAAACCGTCCCTCACGGTTATATCGCCAATTGTTACTTTTTTTGGATATTTCATAGGTTAGTGTGTTTTGAATGGATTTAATATTTTAAGATTATTACTGTGTGAGTGTTGCTTTTAGTTTTGGACCACCACAAATATTAATCGAATCAAAATCCTTGCGGATTTTAGGTTGATAAATAAACTATTCCCTCCCATAAATCTCTTCCCTTTCAAAAGCTAAAAATTTTTCTACCTTAATTGGATTATAAAAGGAATCAGGGAGTTTCCCGACACCGAAACCTGCTTTTGTTTCATTTTTCTTCACATCTTCCTTTTTTCGGTGGATTAAAAAATCATAGAAATTTTTTAATGATTCAATATCCTTGTCGCTCAGTTTTGACAAATCTATAATACTATTTTGTGGAGTGTTCATAATCAATAAAACTAAAATATAGAGGTAACAAACATAGTCATTTTTTTGCATATATTTTTCAGATAAATTTGAAAAATATTGAAAAATCACCTGTAAAATAAACATTTAGTAAAGATTCTAATAATGACCACATATCCTATTTCAGGTTAAATCTTTTTTTCGAGTGCTAAACAAAATTATAGAAATCCGAAAGCTCTAATATTACGGTGCGCTGCACCTCATGTATTATTCTACCCTACATTTTTACAAAGATTCTTGTCTTAGGTGCAGAGCACCGAGAATCTTTGTAGAAAATAAAGTATATGAGAGAAGCAAAGGTGCAGCGCACCGAAATATAATATGGAATCGTTTTCAGAAATTATTGTAAATGCCTGCATTAAGAAAGATCATTATGTGTTTTGGTAACACACTCAATTGAGAACTTTTACTTACGAAACA
>CAYNDN010000485.1:0-4287 GCA_964395075.1 uncultured Lentimicrobiaceae bacterium
TTTATAATTCAATATTAATAAAAAAGTTTCCACTAAAATTGCAGTAGTACCATATTTTTAAAAATTTAGTATTGTCTTAATCCCCGTTCGATATATTCGTGTTTCCATATATTAAACATCGTTTCGCTTTCGGGAATTTGGGACGGTTCATTGTTTAAGAGTTGTTCAATTGCTGCCCGGTTATTTTCACTGATTGTGATTTCAGGAATGGCAAGAGGCATGGAGATATGATACGTATTTTTTCCGGTGAAAACCTCCAATGATTTTTGATTTCCGCTTACGGGCTGGTGATTGATGTTTATTCCTGAATAGCTGATCGTATTGTTGTGCCGATTTCTGATGTAGCCATTTTCTGTGATCAATCCAGGATCTTGTACCACCTTTCCGGCCAGCTGTTTTCTGAACCCGGCCTTCTGAAAACGGTGTTTATAATCGAACGAACAATAGTTGACCCCGATATCAAGATCAAGATTTTTGGCCCGGGTCAACAACTCCAGCGCAGCCAGTTCCGATTCCACCACCACCGGGCGTTCCGATGGGAAATAGGTGTAATTTCTCCTCAACAAATGTGAAGCATTATGGCTGGTAAGCCTTAACTGGTGAAGATTCAGGTTGGTCACCCCGGCTATAATCATTTCCGGCATCAATGCCTTTAGTTTTTCGGTTTCCTCAGGAATTGCCGGTATCTCGATTGTAATGTTGGGGACTGTTCCCCTCGCTGCGGCAATTTTATCGAGACGAAACCCAGTGGCTCCAATGTCGAAACGAACCTCGTCAAGGCCGGCAGATGCAAGTTTCCTGAATAGCTGCGGGCTTCCCAAAGTACCATTTGTATATATCCAGGTATAAACCTCAGTACCGGCAATTTTCCTGACAGCTTTCAGATAACTGAGGGTGCGGTCGAAAAAAAGCAATGGTTCACCGCCACTGAAACTAACACCCTTAAACCCGAAATATTTCACGTAATCGGCATAGTCTGCCGGGCTTTCAAAGTTGAGGCTTTGGGTTGAGGGCACGGCATCTTCTGTCTGTTTAACCGGACAGTAAAAGCACCTGGCATTGCACTTTGCAGTAATGAAAAGGCAGCTCCACCTGCCCTGGCCACACAGCAGGCATCCTTTCGACAACCGGTTATGAAATGGTTTGGTTTCCTTAAAAAGGGTACTGTTGCCAATTCCGGAAAGTGATTTTTCGCGCCGGTCGGTCAAAGGGCCGGTATTCCAGGCTTTCAACCAGTTGATGGCGGGATAATCCCTGAAGTCCTGCCGGTTTTTATTGAACAGGCTATTGAGATACAGATAGAACGCTTCCATAGTAAAACATACAATGAGTTTGAAATAGAATGAAAAAAACGGGGCAAGAGGTTGGAAGCGCAATTATAGTTCTGAGAAAATATAAAGGAACATCAGCATCTTTTCCTGATCGAAAAGACTCTTGCTTAAATGCCTGATATGTAGGTAAGTTTTCATTTAGGCGATAAAAGTAGCCTAATTTTTATTTGTTGCGGGAAAAATTTTGTCGCAAAAATGGCTGGTCATTTGTTTAAGGTTATTTTAAGCCTGAAACCATAGCCGGTTTCCTCCAAATTCTTTTACTTTTGTCCGTCAATGAAATTAAAAATTAAATTTATGAAGAATACTTTGTTCATTACACTGGCAATTTGCCTGGCAGGTTTTATAAATGTTTCGGCACAGGATAATGCTGAACCGGTAAAAATCGGGGATTACACCTTTAAGGATGTGAAAGTAGTACCACATACTCCCGTTAAAGATCAACATCGTTCCGGAACCTGCTGGTCGTTTGCCGGGACCTCATTTATCGAAGCAGAGGTGCTGCGTTTGGGTGGCCCTGAACTCGATCTTTCGGATATGTGGGCTGTAAGGCATGCTTATGAGCGGCGGGCTGATAACTATGTTCAGCTACACGGAAAATACAATTTTGGCCCTGGTGGCGAGCCGCATCAGGTAATGGAAACCCTGGCTGATCGTGGTTTTGTTACCGAAGATGCTTATGATGGACTAACCATCGGTTTGGACCAGCATACCCACGGCGAAATGGATAACGTGTTGCATGCTTTTGTGAAGGCCATTGTTGAAAACAAAAACCGGCAGTTGTCTCCGGTTTGGATGCAGGCCTACAACGGAATTCTGGATGCTTACCTCGGTGAAATGCCCGAAGCCTTTGAATTTGAAGGAGCAACCTATACACCTGAGGAATTTGCCAACGATGTTATTGGACTAAATCCTGCTGAATATGTTGAAATCACATCCTATATGAATCAGGATTATTACCGGAATTATCTGCTCAAAATACCTGATAACTGGGATTACGAAATGTATTACAACGTCCCGATGGTTGACCTCACCAATATCATGGATTTCGCGCTTGAGCGAGGCTATTCGATTGCCTGGGCAGCCGACGTAAGTTGCAAAGGCTTCAATCACAAAAAAGGGTTGGCCCTGATCCCTGAAAAAGATTGGGAAGATATGACCACAGAGGAGCGCGACAGTGTGTTCATCACCCCAGTGAAACAAAAAGAGATTACACCCGAAATGCGCCTGGAAGCTTATAAAAATTACACCACCACCGACGATCACAGCATGCACATTATCGGGTATGCTGGAGATCAGAACGGAAACCGGTGGTACAAGGTAAAAAACTCATGGGCCAGCGACAGCAATGATTTTGGAGGCTATTTTTATGCTTCAATACCCTACATCCAACTCCGCACCATCGCAATTTATGTTTCGAAAGATGTGATGCCTCAGGGGATTGATTAATACGGTGGGAATGGTTTGCCATTTTAGCCTGCTTAATTCACAAAATTATAAAATATGTTGCCACGTCCTTCAGGGCGTGGATTTTGTGATTATAGAAGCCACAATAAAAAATCCTGAAAAATTTTTAGATTTATGAAATTAAATTTTTCAGGATTTTTAAGTCATTATGCTTCAGCTTCTTAATCCCACGCCCTGAAGGACGTGGCAATGGAACGTGTTTTTTGTGAATTATTTAGGTTGAACAAATCGAAAAAAAAACTGGCATTATATATCAAGATTGCCTAAATTTGTTCAAAACCGGAAATCATGATAAAAGTTAAGCTTCTCACCTACGACAATGCCCCCGAGAGTCTTTTCAGGCAGGGCAAACAAAAATTCACCGAACGTTTTCCTGATGAGGATTTCGAGTTTTTTGCCCCCTCCGCCGATATACTGGTTTTTTTGAGCGGAGGTTCAGAGCAGAAGGCCATGGAAGTAGTGAAGCCAGGCAGCTTTTACCTCCTCACTGCTTTTGAAGAAAACAACAGCTATGCCGCCGCATCAGAAGTTAAAGCCCGGCTGGATCAGTTGGGAATCCCCGCCATGCTTACTGATATGCACGAGCCACACGACCAGAAAATCATCAGCAGGTATTTTAAGGCTATAAATGCTTATCGTAAACTTGATGGTAAAAGATTGGGGTTGATAGGCGAAATCTCACCCTGGCTGATTGCATCAACAATTGCTGAAGATCTGCTGAAGGGAAGGTTTGGAATCAAATTGAAACAGATATCCTGGCAAGCAGTTCCTGATTATGAGAACCAGTTAGTTGATGAGGTTTTTTTGGACAAGTTTGATTGCAAAAATGTAGCTGAAGTGAGAGATGCCGGACGTGTACACCAGGCACTAAAAGAGGTTGTGACACAAGAAAAGCTGGATGCATTTACAATCGAATGTTTTTCGCTGGTCAACGAAAAAGGCGTAACAGCCTGTTTGTCGTTGGCAGAGTTCAACGACATGAATATTCCTGCCGGATGTGAGGGAGATATTTGCAGCATAACCGGGATGATGCTCGTACAGGCACTACTGGACAAAATCCCGTGGATGGCCAACCTGATCAAGGTAAGCCTCGACTGTGTGCGATTTGCCCATTGCACAGCCCCAACCAACCTGCTGGATTCCTTTGAGGTGGATACACATTATGAAACGGGTTTAGGTACAGCAGTGGCCGGAAAATTTGCTGCACAGCAGGTAACGCTGTTCCGAATGGATAATGACCTGAGCAAAGCATTTATTAGCGAGGGCAGGGTAATCTCCACACATAAAAGTAATTTTGCCTGCAGCACACAGATTGAGGTGGGATTGTCCGAAAACGATGCCAGGATCCTCAAGCATCATCCATTGGGTAATCACCATTTGATTATTCCGGGGCATCATCGCTCACTGCTCAAAATGCTATGCAAGGTGAGCAATATGAAAGTAGTGAATTAACCCACCTTATACACAATGCCGCAATTCCATTAAAAAC
>CAYNDN010000486.1:0-4280 GCA_964395075.1 uncultured Lentimicrobiaceae bacterium
ATCCACGCCCTGAAGGACGTGGCAACATATTTTATAATTTTGTGAATTAAGCAGGTTAAGAAAACTATTCATGTTGAAAATCCAATTATGAGTTTTCTTGTTGACACAAAATAGCACCTAAAATTTAAATTGTTATTGAATGAAAAGGGTAATCGAAGTAATCATATTCATGGGGATATTTGGCTTTGCCCATAGTCAGGAGTCTGCTGCAGAAAATCTCCAGATTGCAATATTACTCAACCAAAAAGGTGAGTTTGAGAAATCACTCATTTTGTGCAATGAAGCCCTTACTTTAAATCCTGAGATGAGTTCAGCCTGGTTTCTGCGTGGTTTCAACAATTACAATCTTGAGAATTACAAAGATGCAATTGTGGATTTTACGGTTGCCCTGAATTTTAATCCCAATTATGCCGAAGCCTGGTTTTACCGTGGAAAAGCAAAACAGCAACAAGGTGACCTTTGGGATGCGCTTGGCGATATGAACAAAGCCCGGGAACTGGACTCCTCAAAATCAGCATTTTTACTGGTGCGCAGTGTGTTTGCTTCCATTTTTAGTGGTTCTGGCAAAAAGAATCAAAAAGAGGATACCAAATAACAGGGTCAATAAACTTACCTTTGCAGGCAAGTCCAAAAATTTTTTTTATGAAGATTATCTGTATTGGCCGCAATTATGTGGCACATGCCAAAGAGCTCAACAATCCTTTACCCACTGAACCTGTTTTTTTCCTCAAGCCCGATACGGCCATCATTATCCGAAATCGTCCTTTTTTCTATCCTGAATTCTCTCAGAATATCCATTATGAGGCTGAATTGGTATTGAAGATTTCAAAAAATGGTCGGCATATCCCTGAAAAGTTTGCCGATACTTATTATGATGAAATTGGGCTGGGTATTGATTTCACTGCCCGGGATATCCAGCAAAAACAAAAGGAAAAAGGTTTGCCATGGGAAGCAGCCAAAGCATTTGACGGATCAGCACCAATCAGTAATTTCATCAAATTGGATAGCTTAAACGACCGGGAAAATATCCGGTTTCACCTGTTGAAAAATGGAGAAAAAGTACAGGATGGCAATTCTAACCTGATGATTTTCTCTTTCGACCGCATCATCAGTTATGTTTCACAGTTTATCACATTAAAAATGGGTGACCTGATTTTTACGGGCACACCGGCCGGAGTAGGAGAGGTGAAAATCGGCGACTGCCTCGAAGGGTTTATCGAAGGAAAAAAGATGTTGAAATGTGATATTAAGTAGAGACGCACGGCCGTGCGTCTGTATGAGGTAGACAGCCGTGTGTCTGTAGGAGGTAGACAGCCGTGTGTCTGTAGGAGAATTACGTAAGTGCGTCCGTAAATAAGCAGACAGTTTATTAATTAGCCTGAAAGGAAATATTAAATTTTGTTTACAGGTTTACAACAAAAAACATTACTTTTGCAGCCCTTTTCAAAGGAAGGGCTAATTGAAATAATGGCTCCGTAGCTCAATTGGATAGAGCAGCTGACTACGGATCAGCAGGTTTGGGGTTCGAGTCCCTTCGGAGTCACAAAATAAAGGTCACCACAAGAAGGTGGCCTTTTTTAATTTAGTAGATTCCGGATTGAAACAGCCGAAGGGGCGAGAAGTTTATCCCGATCGTGCAACGCATCGGGGAGTCCCTTCGGAGTCGCTTATAAATCAGGCAGATACAACAAAATATTGTAACTGCCTTTTTTTATTCTGCACACGATTCCGCACACGATTCCGCACATTCGAGGGTTGCGATCCCTTCCTTTCAGTCAGGGCTGCAAGCCCAAAGCCGGATTCGCAGCCAGAAGCCTGCTTCGAAATATCGGAATGCAGCAAAAAATTCATTTTCAAATGCTTAGGGTTCGCAGCCCCGAGGCACTCCGAAAAATCGGAGGGATCGCAATCCTGCAGCGATAGAATAAACCTTTTTGGTTTCCAAAACTTAAAAGGTTTTCAAACTAAATCCTGATAAACCTTATCCCGCAAAACCAAACCTTAGTAGAAAGGAATGTCCCCACGGATAAATTTTAACCTTATTACCTTATTCTCCCGCTCATCTGCTCGCCCAGATTTGCAACCTCGCTCCCCCGGATTTGCAATCGGGTATAAATCACATCATTATTTCTCCGCTAACAAATTGTTTTATGTCATGCAATTCGGAGCATGCTCCGGGGTGGTTGTAACGCTGCCCCATGATTACCAGAATCCTGCACAAGTAATTATCCGGCATGTTTATTTTTTACATTTCTTCTTTTATAATGGCATCCGGCGTCGTATCAAGAACCATGGATTGAATGCTGTAATCAAACCATTCTTCAAACATTTTCCAGGTAAGCTTTTTCGGCCTGGTATTTAAATCGGTGCACCAATTCCAAAGCTGATCTTCAAAAACGGGTTTGTAGTTTCGTTTCAGGTATTCAATGCTTTGCGGCCAGGCATCTTTTTCCGGCAGAAGATACACCGTTCCCTCATCATGCATCATGGGTTCAGGAAATTCCACTTTATCTTCCGGAAAAACTGAGTTTATCCAGTCAATCAAAGGCTGCTTTGGGAATAAAATTAAAACATCGCGGTTTATCAAATGCATTTCCATGGTCTTGTGTAATTTATTGATTCTATGGTATAATTAACTGGTCAGATAATTTTCATATCTCCAGTAAGATCAAAAAACGCCTTCAAACACTTTGCCGTAAGCTTTGCGTCTTCCAGGGCGTTGTGGGTGTCGCTTTCGCGGGTAAAACCAAAATATTTTGCCACACTTTCGAGGCTGAGCGATTTTGGGGTTTGCCGGCCGTTGTTTTTCAGGATCATAAATCCATAATAGCTGATGGTGTGCAGGTCGATGAGCTGAAAGGAAAATGGCCATTTGAGTTTTTCCTTTTTGTAGGCGTAGCTAAGGAAGTTGATATCGTTGATCACACTTTGGCCACATATTATCACTTTCCACAAACGCTCATCCGGTGGAAGGTGAAGGCTTTTCCTGATCCAGGTTTCAAATTCAGGAAGCACATCATACATCATGGGTGCTTCGTCAAGATCGTCCAGCGAAATGCCATGAATTTCCTCCGAATGCCCCGAAAAAGCATTCTCGTTTTCGGGATAAACATTGGTGAGGTATTCACCCCTGCAGTTCCAGTCGTCATCATAAATCTCAGCTCCAATCTGAATGATTTCGTTGTAATCAGGCTCCGGGCCTGTCATTTCCAAATCCATAACCAAATAAGGCATATTACAAAAATTTTTTCAAAAATAGTGATTCCTGGTTGCGAAACGAATATTGGTTCAAAAAGATGATACCCGACAATAAAACCTATTTTTAATGTATTTGAACAATGCCTCAGCAGCCATGTTTCTTAGCTGCATTTTAAATGCTAATTTTGTACGGATGTTCAACAATTTAAAATTAAGATAAATGGCAAAAATTGGAATTTTTTATGGCTCATCAACCGGAAATACTGAAAAGATTGCAGATTTGATTTCTGAATCCTTTGGCGATGAGGCGATAGCAATAAATGTTGAGGATGCCTCAGCGGAAGAACTGGAGAAATTTCCCTACCTCGTTTTTGGCGTTTCTACCTGGGAAATTGGCGATATGCAGGAAGATTGGCTGGAATTTGTTGAAAGCCTGAAGGATGTAAACCTGAAAGATAAAAAGGTGGCTATTTTTGGACTGGGTGATCAGGAAGCTTACGACGAAAGTTTTGCGGATGGTGCCGGGAAATTGTATTCGGCAATTTCGCGCAAAACCACTGTGGTTGGTCAAACATCAACAAAAGGCTATGATTTTGTGGAATCAGAAGCAGTGAAAAATAAGAAGTTTGTTGGGCTTATCATTGATGAGGACAATCAGAAAGAATTAACTGCAGAACGTGTTAAAACCTGGGTAGCGCAGTTGAAGAAAGAGTTTGTTTAATTTCTTCACCAAAATATTCAAGCCCGTTTCAAAATATTGGAACGGGCTTTTTTATTTCAAATAAATGATTGTAGATTTGTTGCTCACGAAACATTTAAAACTAACCAGATGAAAAAGCTTTACATTTTAGTTTACACATGTTTTGCCCTGATCACCAATGTTTCCGGGCAAAACCAAATTTCTCCGCAGCAATCTCAAAATGGTGATTTACAGGTTGAGCAAGTCATGGCTGAACAGGGTCAAACCATCACCGATTTTTTAAATCCGGATGTTTTGCGTGCTGTTCAAAAGGAAGTGAATCCCGGTATCGACCCTGAAGGAGATTATGTGCATCGCATGGCCTATTCAGGCGATGGGGCCT
>CAYNDN010000487.1:0-3799 GCA_964395075.1 uncultured Lentimicrobiaceae bacterium
GGGATGCCATGTATTTTGAGCATAGCCTTTATCCCATCAAAGATTCGCATGGCAAAGTTTACCGGATAGCAATATTCGGACACGATATTACCGCTGATATTCAGGCCGAAAATGCCCTCCGCGAATCGGAAAAAATGTACCGAACGTTGCTATCAGCGTCACCGCAGGGTATATTTATTTTGGATATGAAAAGAAAAATCACAAAGATTTCTGATATTACCGTGGAGATATTTGGGGCTTCCGGGGTTAACGATTTTATTGGTAAGGATTTTTATAGTTTCATTCCGCAAAAGGATTCTGACAGGATAAGGACAATCCTCAGCAAAACAATATCTGACGGGGTGGTTCAAAACGAAGAACTCATACTGGAAAAGAAAAACAAGTCGCCATTCTTTTGCGAACTCAGTGCCACACTTATTCAAAACAAAGATGGCTCGCCCATTGCATATATGGTTATAGTGCGCGACATATCTCGGAAAAAAATCATCGAGCAGCAGCTTATCCGCACCGAGCGCATGGTAAGCCTCGGCGAAATGGCATCCGGAATGGCGCACGAAATCAATCAGCCATTGCTTTCCATACAACTCGGAATTGAAAACCTGCTCAATAAAGTAAGAAATATAAATGCTGTTGATGATAATTATCTCAACCGAAAAGCCGAGAAAATCTTTGGAGACATTGTACGCATAGGCCGTATTATTGAACATGTAAGGGCATTTTCAAGAGATCAGGAATACATCAACACTACCTTTTCCATCAACGAATGTGTGAACAATGCCGTTTCTATGTTATCCCAGCAATTCAAAAATAATGGTATTAATATATCAGTGCAGCCGGGCAAAAATATTGCTTCCGTAAATGGTAATACTTTTCGGTTTGAGCAGGTGTTGCTCAATCTGCTTACCAACGCAAAAGATGCCATCGAAGAAAAAGTTGATGAGCAAAACATGAGTTTTGAACCACAAGTTACCATTACCACCGGTGAAGCAAATGATGAAATTACTGTTGAAGTAACCGACAATGGCTGTGGCATCGACAAAAATGAATTTGACAGGATAATGCTGCCCTTTTTTACTACCAAAGAAATGGGTAAAGGCACCGGGCTGGGACTTTCAATATCGTTTAATATAATTGAGGAGTTAAACGGAAGTATTGAAGTTGAAAGCGAAAAAAATGTGGGCTCATTATTCAGAATAAGGATACCTGTAAAATAAAAATAATATCTTTATATCCTCAAAATTGATTCAAAATCCGGCAAAAAATGAATAAACTAAGCGTACTCATCATTGATGATGAAAAACGATTTACCGAAGAACTTACAGAATATTTTCAGGATTTAGGTTTTGTTTCTTTCGAGGCTCATACAGGCAAAGAAGGCCTTGAAATTTTAAACAAACGCATTATTGACCTCCTCATCCTCGACGTTAGATTGCCCGGCATCAGCGGACTCGAAATCCTTAAAAATGTGCGATCGAAATATCCGGCCATGGAAGTAATCATTGTTTCGGCACACGGCGATATGGATACCGTAATTAAAGCCATGCGGTTCGGCGCAATTGACTACCTCCGCAAGCCTTTCCGCCACATCGACATTCGAATTGCCATCGAACGCACACAAAAATTTATGCTGCTCCAAAGAGAAATCAGGCAACTCGAAGAAAAATATTCCCTTATTTCAAAAACCCTCGAAGACCGTATTCAGCGGCAATTCATCGGCGTAAGCCCACAAATAAAGCAAGTATTCGAAATGGCCATTACCGCCGCCAAATATCCAGACACCAATGTGTTGATTACCGGCGACAGCGGCACCGGAAAGGAAAATATCGCCCGAATCATCCATTTTGCAAGCAGAAGGAAGAAAAATGTTTTTTGTCCCGTCAACAGCAGTGCCATTACAGATTCGTTGCTCGAGAGCGAATTTTTCGGACACAAAAAAGGCTCATTTACTGGCGCCATCACCGATAAAAAAGGTTTTTTTGAAATCAGTAACAAAGGCACACTCTTCCTGGACGAAATTGCCGATATGCCCGTCAATTTGCAGGCAAAAGTGCTCAGAGCCATCGAAGAAAAATCCATCACACGCGTAGGCGAAACCTTCCCCATCGAAACGGATTTCCGAATTATTACCGCCACCAATCATAATTTGGAAAATATGGTAGAGCAAAAAAAGTTCCGCCTCGACCTGCTTCATCGCCTCAATACCCTGCACATACACATACCGCCTCTTAGCGAACGCCCCGAAGATATTGAGCCCCTGACTATATTTTTTGTCGAAAAATTATCAATTAAACTCAACAAGCCTATTCCCGAAATTTCCACCTGTGCAATTAAAACACTAAAAAATTATGCGTTCCCTGGCAATGTCAGAGAGTTGAAAAACATGATTGAGCGGGCCATTATTCTTAACAAAGAGAGCGCAATTACTGCGAAGAACTTTTCAATCAACGGCAAAGGCAAAACTACGCGGTTAGAAAGTATAAAATCCCTTAATCTTTATGAAAATGAAATTTCACTTATCAATGAAGCTTTGGAACTCAAAAACTACAATATCACTGCCGCAGCAGAAATGTTGGGAATAAATCGCATGGCCCTATCGCGCAAAATGAAAAAGTACAACATTCAAAGCAACTGAACCGAGGCTTAATCCTGAAAATCGTTGTCTGTTAATTGTTATTCCCCAAATTCATCCCGAAGTTTTGGGAGCATTCATTTCTTTGGCTAACAAATGCCTTGGAAAGTCTCGCATCTATTGATTGAAGACGTTTATCGAAGCATCCGCTTCGATACTATATTAATGCAGCATTCGCTGCATTTTGCTGTTTTAGGCAATAAAATTCATTTCGCCGGTGGCGGATACTTCCGCGATAGATTCAGCAGAATAGCAAACTCACCCGGCTCATTACAAGGCCAGCAGGCTAACCGGGCTAAAGCCCAAATAATGATATTGCTTGTACCATAATCCACAGGCTGAAGCCTGTGGTAATTTATTCACGGATCTGACATCAAACCAATGTATATGTATGGGCTTAGCCCAAACAGCCTGCATGATTAAAAATGAGCAATTGATCATTTCTGTGCATCAAAATCAAGCAATGCTTTCTGTTTTCCAATCACCTGAATAATGGCTTATATTTTTCTATCATTTTTTAATGATCACATATCCAGTATTTTAGTTTATTATTTTTAATAGACTCCTGTTTAGAAAATTTAGTCGGCACACCTTTTGACATACAGCAGTAGCCATAGAGGTTAACCGTCCCTCATCGTAAAGCACGGATTTTTTTTAATTAAATAAGAAAGGACTAAATCATGGCAGTAGAAAAAACAATCGGCTCATCCAGCCTGGTAGAAGTAATTGACCGCATCCTCGACAAAGGCGTCGTAGTTGATGCATGGGTTCGTTTATCACTTGTTGGTATCGAATTGCTTGCCATCGAAGCAAGAGTAGTAGTATCTTCGGTTGAAACATACCTGAAGTATGCTGAAGCCATCGGCCTTACCGCGAAAGCTGCATAAGCTTTCCGATGTTGAGAGTTGAAGTGCTGAAACATCCTTTTGTATCCCCTGTTTGTATCCCCCACGAAAGCATGTTTTACCACAAAAACTCTTTTTTTTTTATTGATTACAATCAAATTCATTGATGATGAAAACCGACCCAGCAACTGACCCTTCCGTATTTATCGATAATGTGATCAATTCCTACGAAAAGCAAATCGAAAATATTGAAACAGTATTTACTACCTCAGAGGCGGTTAACGATTCATCCCACCACCTCTTTGAAAACCTCAACCGCTCCATC
>CAYNDN010000487.1:3809-4273 GCA_964395075.1 uncultured Lentimicrobiaceae bacterium
TAACCAACGAAAGAACCGAGCTCAATAGGCGGCTGCGCGAAAATATGGCCAAAAACGGATCATTGCGCAAAAATGATTATGATACGCTGATGGACGAGGTGTTTCAGGCTTTAAACAAGCTGGAAGATGAAGCAAAAAACAGTTTTACTACTTATATTGATGAACAAAAAGCGATGGTGAAAATCATCCGAAACAACATTCTCAAACTGAAATCCCGTAAAAATAAAACTCAACTTGATAGTGTCAGGGATTTTAAAAATGAACTTGAAAAAATGATGATTGCCCAGCAAAAAGGGAAAGACCTGGTGATCGAAAATTTCATCAGGTTTCAAAATATGCACAACAGGCTTATAAAAAGTCTCAATCAAAAGCTGATGAAGAATGCTTCAGTTAACTGTAAAGAAATGAAAGAATTAAAACAAACATATTTAAGCGAAATAAAATAATTTTTAAAACTAACCTTC
>CAYNDN010000488.1:0-271 GCA_964395075.1 uncultured Lentimicrobiaceae bacterium
TTACAACTAATATTCTGCCATAATTTGGCAGAATATTAGTTGTAAGTTTCTAACTTATGATTTCGCCAGCCCAAAGTTGTTTCACAAAATCCTGCCAGGGCAAAACCAGTACTTTCCCCATTTGGCGGGGAAAGGGATCGTTGGTGATAAGTAATAGTTTTTTAATGGGATATTCTTCGGCAAAGCTCCTCAGTCCTTTTGTGTGGCGGGAATTGGCATTTTGAGTAGCTTTTATTTCGATTGCCACCTCATGGTCACCCAAAATAAGGTC
>CAYNDN010000488.1:281-4272 GCA_964395075.1 uncultured Lentimicrobiaceae bacterium
ATTGTGAGCTTGTGCGCCAGTAATACATTTCATAATGCAAGTCTGAATAGTTTTTATGGGCGTATATTTCCTGATAAATGAAATGCTCAAAAGCATGGCCAAAAGATTCGCTACCAACTTCAATTTTGCCACGCTTTAACAAATATCCGGTGATACCTACATCAAAAAAATAAAATTTGGGAGCCAGGATTACCCTGCGTTTTGGTTTTTTTTGAAAGCTTGGCAGGAAACGTCCTGTTAATGTGTCTTCTAAAATTTGAAAATATTCCTTAACCGTTGGTGCGCTAACGCCACATTCCGTAGAGATGTTTGTGTAGTTAACTATCTCGCCATTGGAAAAAGCGGCGGCTTCCAGGAATCTTGAGAAGTTTGCAACATTTCTTATCCGTGCCTCGGCCATGATTTCATCGCGCAAATAGTTTCCTATATAGGCCGAAATCAGTGGTTTAGGGTTTTCGGAAAGATAATGTCGCGGAAGCAGCCCGCTATTCAGAGCCCGTGTTAGATCAAAATCAGGGATTTCTGCACTGATGAGTGGATATAACTCATATCGCAAAGCCCGTCCTCCAAGCAGGTTAGTTTCAGCACGAATAATTCTTCGTGGACTTGAACCACTTAAAATAAAACGGGTATGCTGGTTCTCAATCAGCCAGTGAACTTCATTTAGTAATGCCGGGATTTTTTGAATTTCATCTATAACAACAGGATTATCAGGCTTCATGGCTTTAACAATCTCTCTAAGCTGTGAAGGATTTTTCTGAAGTCGTTCAAAAACATCAGATAGTAAGAGATCAAACCAAAGTGAATCAGGAAAAAGTTTTTTTAGTAAAGTACTTTTTCCGGTTTGCCGTGCACCCCACAAAAACAGGCTTTCATTTATCGAGCCAATTAAATTCTGCTTTCTAATATACATGATATTCTAAAGTTATACTTTTAATTATCCTGATAATTAAAAGCAAAGATACATAATCTACTGCAAAAACTTGCATTGATTGCTTTTGAATAGAGCATGTACAAAACACCATTTACTTTAAAATATCATGATATTCCAAAGCAACACTTTCAATTATCATGATAATTGAAAGTTAAAACTCAAATTGAAGGGAGGTTTTACCAGCAATTATTTTTTCATGAATTTCTTTGAATAACATTCGCCATTGTTTTTAATGGCAAGGAAATATATGCCAGGTTGAAAATCCTGCACATCGATTTTTGTGGTGCTGCTCATCGGCCCTACAATTGAATAAACCACAGAACCCAACAGGTTTATGATTTGTAATGTGCTCATCCCCGGAAGAGAACTTGTGGTATTCACCTCGATGTAATCAGAGGCAGGGCTTGGAAATACTTTCAGGCTATTTTGGTTTTCCTGATTTATTTCATTCATTCCGGTTGATGTGTCAGCATCTCTCACCAATCTCACATAATTAAAAATCCTGATCACATCACCCTGGGGGCCGTGGCCATAAGGATAGTTGTCGGGGTTTCCGTTCTTGGGGTCGCTGCGCTGGGCGCCGGCACCGTGCACATCCCAGAGCTGATAATTGCCTGAGTTTGGAGGTATTACCATCCATCCCAACGCTTCGCCGAAGGCAACATAGGAGGCAAATCCGCCGGGTGCTTCTTGCATGATGCTTTCGTGTGTTGTTCCCGACCAGTAAAACGGGTAGTTTTCGTTGCCGCCTTCGTCGGTGATGGGAGTGCAGTTGAATATGGGATCGATGGCAGCGGAATTGGTTGTTGCCGGTGAACGCGCATAATCCAGGATGTTTTGCAGTTCTTTCACATTGGGGAGCCGCCAATCGGAGTATCCGGCAATTTCGGAAGTTTCGGCATAGCTGAGGGCCGCTTCCCAGTTCATGCCCTGGCCGTCATCGTCTTTTGTCCACATCAGGCCGGTGGCATTATCAGTGATGGTACCATCGCCATTATCGTCAAAATCGTTGATACCATAATCTACATTTCCGCGCACATACATCACATAAAACTGCTTGTCTTCGTTTTGGCCGGGCATGGGGCCGGTGGGGTAGCCTTTTATGCGTCCGTCAGCAAAATTAACCCCGAACATCAGTTCCTGGCCTCCCATACCATTGGGGCTCACGTAAATGTTCGTGCTGGCAAACTGGGCATCGATGATTCGTTCGCCGGCATTTTGGTCGCCATAGGCAAATGCAAAATAGTTGGTGTCGATAAATGGCGTCAGATCTTCAGTACTTGTGCCCTGGTAGCCGCTGGGGTCGATGCCACTAAAAATGATGAGAGAGTACATTTCTTTGATGGAAGGCAAGCGCCAATCGGTATATCCGGCAAGATCAAATGTTTCAGCATCAGCCAGGGCTTCTTCATAAGATTTTTTATCATCATAATCAATATCGCCATCACCATCCATATCGGGGGTTTTTGACCACATGAGGCCGGTTACCAGATCACTCACGGTTCCGTCGCCGTTGTCCTGATATTGCGGCTGATAGCCGGTGTAGTTGGCATCCTGGCCGTAGAAGTCCTCGCCTGATTGCGGCAAGGTAATTTCAGAAATTGAATCATAAGCAATTTGCTGGTCGGTATCTACAATGGGATAAGTGAGGTTGGTTTGGGCAAAAGCATTGCTCACAAATGTTAGCACGGTAACCAGTGCGAGGATAAACGCTAAGGTGTTAATCCGGGTTTCTGCGAGAAAATCTGTTTTGTTTTTCATAGTTATTTTGTTAAAGATTTAATGATGCAAACATAAATTGAGGATAAGCTGAAAGAAAATGGAATCAATGAATCAGGACATTTTCTCAATGAATAGGGTATCAAAGGACTGATTCTTTTTATAACATTCCTGTTTAGTCCTTGCAAGAAGACTCATAAATTCGATATCAACAGTTTGTTTACCCTTCACACTAAATAGTGTTCGTCTATAAAGTCCAGCTTCTTCGTTGTTGCTCAAAATCCAAATCCTCGAATACCTTAGTATGCTGTGGTTTGAATTTTTCACACGCCTCGAATTTGAACTTTATAGAGCAAACACGGGACATTATGGACAGACACTATTTTGCCTTCCATTCAAAAGTGTCAAACAGGTGGTTGATATCCTGAACGATGAGGTTGATGACCGGCTGAAGAGAGTCGTTATTGGGAACAACATTGAAATACAGCGCACCACGCACAAAATGGTTTGTGCTGTCGGTGAGGTAAAACTGGTAGGGTGATGCAGCGTTTTTTCCCTGTATTTGATAGGTTAAACCATAAACATTTTTTTGCGTATTTAAAAACACCGATTCTTTAATCCCAATCGCTTTTGAAGCGTGCTTAAAAGCCATGTCGCGTGCATCTTCTGTTAAAGTATATAGGTCGTAATAATCCAGAGATTTATAACTAAGGTGAACACGCCCTTTGAAATTCGGGTAATCCAGATTCATCCAAAAGGGATTTTGCCGGGTGTATTCATCAAAGGCTATGTTAGCATATTCAGGGTATTCAAATGCATAAGGAAATGTGCTGTCGAAAGTCCGGTATGTTCCTTCCGGCAAATCAATGCGGAAATAACCACGTGGTTTGGGGTAATATTCCTGATTATTGCAGGATGAACCAATAATAATCACGGAAGCTATAACAGCTACAATCAATAGATTTCTAAAAGTAAACAGATATGGTACTCTATGCTTATGAGGCATCAATCCAGCAATTTTACCAGGACTTCTTCGATCCTGCGGTGTGAAACTTTCTTGATTTTAAACTCAAAGTTTTCAAATTTAGTGCTTGAATTGGCCACAGGAATCCTGCCTTCAATTTCCAGGATCAGGCCGGCCAGGGTTTCTGAATCTCCTTTAACATCGTCAAAAACTTTATCATCAATTTCAAGAATTTTGCAGAAATCGTTGAGCAGGGTTTTTCCTTCAAAAATGTAATTATTGCTGTCTATCCGGGTATAGGTGATTTCATCTTCTTCAGTATCGAATTCATCGGATATTTCACCTACAATTTCTTCGATAATATCTTCGAGCGT
>CAYNDN010000489.1:0-4264 GCA_964395075.1 uncultured Lentimicrobiaceae bacterium
TGAAACCTGTTTGGTTTTGGCTTGTCCAAGTTGGGTTAAAAACAAAAAGCCGGTTCAGCAATTAAATTAAACCGGCATATTTAAATTTTATGTTTTCCTGATTAAAGGAGGAAGCTTAACAAAATTCCTGCTGCCACTGCTGAACCGATTACCCCTGAAACGTTAGGAGCCATGGCGTGCATGAGCAGGTGATTTTTGGGATCGTTCTTTAACCCTTCGGTGTGCACCACTCTTGCACTGTCGGGTACTGCGGACACTCCGGCAGCACCAATCAGCGGGTTTAACTTGTTATCGGCCCTCAGGAACAAGTTCAAAACTTTAGCGAAAATCAACCCGCCGGCAGTAGCCACCATAAAAGAAAGTGCACCGAGTATAAAAATCAGTATAGACTGATTGGTCAGGAAAACATCAGCCTGTGTGGACGCCCCCACCGTTAACCCAAGCAAAATGGTTACGATATCAATCAGCGACGTGCGGGCCGTATCTGCCAAACGTTTGGTTACGCCACTCTCCTTTAGGATATTTCCAAAGAAAAGCATTCCAAGCAAAGGCAATGAACTGGGTGAAATAAAAGCTGTGAATAACAAACCGATGATTGGAAAAAGAATCTTCTCGAGTTTGGTAACAGCTCTTGGAGGTTTCATCCTGATCTTGCGCTCTTTTTTGGTTGTGAGTGCGCGCATAATCGGTGGCTGAATTACCGGTACCAGTGCCATGTAGGAATAAGCTGCGATAGCAATTGGGCCGATAAGATTTTGTACGGTGGTTCCATCAGGTAATATATTTATACCGTTAGCGAGTTTTGATGAAAGGAAAATCGCTGTTGGGCCGTCAGCACCACCGATAATCCCGATAGCTCCGGCCTCAGAAGGGTGAAACCCCAAAACCAGTGCCCCAATGAAGGTGGCGAAAATTCCTACCTGTGCAGCAGCACCCAACAACATCAGTCTTGGATTGGAGATCAGTGATGAAAAGTCAGTCATAGCACCAATACCAAGAAAAATAAGTGGTGGATAAATCCCGGCAGTTACGCCAAAGTAGAGGTAATTCATCACACTGCCTTCTTCATAAATCCCGAGTTTTAAACCTGAGTCGAGCATAAAAGGGATATTCCCGATTAAAATCCCAACTCCGATGGGAATCAAAAGCAAGGGTTCATAATCATATCTGATGGCAAGAAAAATAAAGAATAAACCAACCACCAGCATGATCAGGTGGCCGGAAGTTGCATTGGCAAAACCCGTATATCGCAAAAACTGGTTTATCCCTTTGCTTGCAGCCGATTCTTTTTGGGCATATTCGGAAAAGCCATCTAATTCACCAACCTGTTCTGTTGCCGTTTCATTAGCATCTTTACCGCTACTTGTTGGGAAAGTAAAGGAAATCAAAGCCAGAATGGATATCACTCCGAAGACTGTCAGTAATCGTTTCATTGGTTTTTTGATTTTTCTGATGTTTACTGGTTAATCGATTTCCATCAATTTCGCATCCTGGAGCACATTATCTCCGGGCTGTACACTTAGATTCTGAACGATACCGTCTTTTTCGGCAACAATGGTGTTTTCCATCTTCATCGCTTCGTACATAACCAACTTATCACCAAGTTTCACATGATCGCCATTCTTTACAAACACCTGCATGATGTTACCCGGCAGGGGGCATTTCACGTCATGGCCGGCAGTTTTGGTGATGGTTTTCTTGATCTTGCTATCCTGTCTTTTGGTCTGGATTTCCTGACGAACCAGCTTTGGCGTTTTGGTTTGTTTGATTTCCTTTTGAACTTCAACCTTATAAATAGTTCCGTTTACCTCAATTTTAGCGAGGTTATCTTCGAACCTCATGAGTTCAACCTCGTAATCGTGGCCTTTTATGCTGAATTTAAATTTTTTCATTTGTTCTGTAACCTGTAAAAAGAGTTTGTTGAATAAATCCTTGAGCTCCAGGGGGTGTATTGTCTGGAGATTCGTTTAATGGTGATTACATCACTTTCCTCGTCGTGAATTTCATTGAAATGTAGATAAAGGGCCATGCTGATGGCAGCACTCACGTTCCCTTCGATGTGTTCAACTTCGCAATCATCACAATCGGTATCTTTACGCAATTTTCGCCGTGCCTTAAAATTGATAAATTTCGGCAGCATGTTATAAACAAAATATAACAAAACCAGTGCGCCAAATACGATTACGTATCCCACGATTGCAACCGTAATGCTGAATCCCGAGATATTCGAAAAATCAAATCCTATTTCATTAACTATCATAGCTATGGATTTTTACATTGGAATATTACCATGTTTCTTGGGGGGCAGTGCATCTTTCTTGGTTGCCAGTGTTTGCAGCGCCCTGATAATCCTGAAACGGGTGTTACGCGGTTCGATCACATCATCAATATATCCAAAACGCGCAGCCTGGTATGGGTTGGCAAAGGCATCACGATATTCTTCCTCTTTTTGGGCAGCGTATTTTGTAGCCTCGTCTTTATCAGTGAATTCCCTGATTTTTCTTCCTTCCAGAACCTCAATAGCCCCCTTTGGCCCCATTACGGCAATTTCTGCAGAAGGCCAGGCATAATTGATATCAGATTTCAATTGTTTTGATCCCATCACATCATGTGCACCACCATAAGATTTCCGCAAGGTAATTGTGATTTTTGGAACCGTTGCCTCACCGTAGGCAAACAGCAATTTAGCACCGTGTATAATGATACCGCCATATTCCTGGCCGCTACCCGGCAGGAATCCCGGAACATCAACCATTGTTACAATAGGAATATTAAAAGCATCGCACATCCTTACGAAACGGGCTGCCTTGCGCGAAGCATCAATATCAAGTACACCGGCAAGGAAATTGGGCTGGTTGGCCACAATCCCGACAGGTTGCCCGTTAAACTTGGCAAATCCAACCACTATGTTTTTGGCAAAATGACGATGAAACTCCAGAAACTCTTTATCATCCACGATGGAATAAATGATGTCTTTCACATCGTAAGGTGTGTTCGGATTATCAGGAATGATTTCGTTCAGATTATCTTCCTTGCGGTCAATTGGATCATGACATTCCGAAATTGGAGGATCCTCCAGATTATTTTGTGGCAGGTATTCAATTAGTTTTCTAATCAGCAGAATGCCTTCGTTTTCATCATCAGCACGGAAATGCGCAACCCCCGATTTTGTGGCATGTACAGTAGCCCCACCCAGGTCTTCTTCGGAGATGGTTTCACCGGTTACGGTTTTGGTAACCTTTGGCCCAGTAACAAACATGTAGCTGGTCTGATCGCTCATGATAATAACATCCGTTAGAGCGGGAGAATAAACGGCACCTCCGGCACATGGCCCAAATACTGCCGAAATTTGCGGGATCACACCAGAGGCCAGGATGTTGCGTTCGAAGATTTCTGCATAGCCTGCCAGGCTTTTCACACCTTCCTGGATACGTGCACCACCGGAGTCGTTGATGCCGATAACCGGTGCCCCCACTTTCATGGCCTGATCCATGATCTTGCAGATTTTCTGTGCAAACGTCTCCGACAGCGAACCGCCAAATACGGTAAAGTCCTGAGAAAAAACATACACGATGCGACCATCGATGGTACCATGACCTGTGATCACACCATCAGAAAGGTAAACCTTTTCCTCCATGCCAAAGTCGTGGCTGCGGTGGGTTACAAACATGTCGTACTCCTCGAAACTGCCTTCGTCAAGCAACATTTCGATGCGTTCGCGGGCGGTAAATTTGCCCTTGCTGTGCTGTGCTTCAATGCGTTTTTCACCACCTCCCTGGCGTGCCTTTACCCTGAGGTCGATGAGTTGCTGTAATTTATCCTGATTATTCACAATGGATTATTTTGGGTTTTTCTGAATTTTTGATGGTTTTGGTTTAAGTGCGTGGGTTGCCCCGTGAGCAATCCAAAATATGTTGCCCTTCTCTGAAAATTTGGTTAATGATTTTTACCCTTGATTTGGTTGGATTATTCTCCGCAGAATTCTGTTAACACACCATGCGTGGATTTAGGATGGAGGAATCCGATATTGAGGCCTTCAGCACCCTTGCGTGGCTCCTTGTCAATTAATCGAACACCATTTTCTTCAGCATTTTTAAGGGCAGCCGAAACATCCTCCATAGCAAAAGCCAGGTGGTGGATACCTTCACCCTTTTTCTCGATGTATTTTCCGATTGGGCCTTCAGGATCGGTTGATTCCAGCAATTCAATTTTGGTTTGGCCAACCTTAAAAAATGCAGTTTTCACTTTTTGATCTTTCACCTCT
>CAYNDN010000490.1:0-4264 GCA_964395075.1 uncultured Lentimicrobiaceae bacterium
TATTGTAAAGTTTTTCACACTACCTTAACCGGACAGTAGTGAACTTGTGTGAAAAGTTATGTATGCTTATCGAACGACATTCTGCTATTGGTGTTAAAGCAGCTATAAGGAAGTATGGCCATGCTGAACAAAGGTATTTTCAATTGTTAAAAAATTACCGTCTGGCGGGAGCAATAGCACTGCTGGATAAAAAGCCCTGGTCTAACAAGAAACCCGTTAGTGCCAAAGTTTTATAAGCGTTGGAATTAATAACATTTAGCCAAAGCAGTGTTCACAAAGAGGGGTAGTGATATCAGGGTTGAAAATGATGCCATTGTTGTAACATGTTATAACGCGCCAACAGAAAAAGCCGGCCCCGTTCGGGAACCGGCCTTAATGAGCTATGAAAAGTATTATTAATCGTTGTTAGGATTATTTGCCGGGGCAAACCTTTACAACACTTTCCTTGATATTTTTATTGCCATAGGCTTTATCAAATGCATCGCTGAATTTCTTGGCCAGCATCAGTGCCTGCTTATCGTATGCAGCCTTATCTTCCCAGGTATTCTTTGGAGTGAGAATTTCATTGGGCACATCCGGACAGGTTTTTGGCACGTTCAGGTGGAATGTTTCATCATAGATGTATTCCACATTTTTCAGTGATCCGTTAAGGGCAGCATCAACCATTTTACGGGTGAGTTTGATGTCCATGCGTTTGCCAACACCATAGGCTCCGCCACTCCAACCGGTATTCACGAGGTAAACCTGTGTACCATGTTCTTTCATTTTTTCGCCAAGCATGCCGGCATACACATCCGGATTGGATGGCATAAACGGCTGGCCGAAGAAACGTGAGAATGTAGCCTGCGGCTCGGTAACTCCTGTTTCGGTGCCGGCCAGTTTGCTGGTATAACCCATCAGGAACCAGAGCATGGCCTGGTCGGGGTCGAGCTTGGATACCGGAGGCAACACACCATAAGCATCAGCGGTGAGGAAAAGAATGGTGGTAGGGTGGCCGGAGGTGGATGATTCCTTAATGTTTTTAAGGTATGACAGCAGGTATGATGCGCGTGAGTTTGGCGTAAACCTGTCATCGTAGTAATCAAATGTACCATCAGGATAAACCATTGCATTTTCAACGATGGAACCATGATTCAGATAATCGTCCTTGTGCATCACAGCATCGTAGATATCAGGTTCTTTATCCGGATCGATGTCGATCATCTTGGCGTAGCAGCCATTTTCGAAATTGGCGATTCCCTGATCACCCCAGCCATGTTCGTCATCGCCAAGCAGTGCGCGGGTTGGATCGGCCGAAAGTGTGGTTTTTCCTGTACCTGAAAGACCGAGTAAAAGTGCAGAATCTCCATTGGGGCCTTCGTTGGCCGAACAGTGTAGTGGCAATATTCCTTCGAAAGGAAGCAGATAGTTCATCACTGTAAACAGCATTTTTTTGATACTTCCGCAATAGGCTGACCCGACAATCACTCCAATCCTGCGATCCATATCCATAGCCACGGCCATATTAGAAGTACTGCCATCAGGCATCTTACGAAGACGGCCTTCATATTTGGAGCTTAATAATTTATCGTAAGGCAGCGCAAGCAGGGTATAGCCATTGTTGTGAAAGCAACTTTTTTCGATGTCGTCAGGGATGGAACGAAACATGTTATCCACAAAAAGTGAATGCAGGGCTTTATCAGTAACAACTTTTACCGGAAGGGCATAGCTACTGTCGGCACCGATTACACGGTCGGTTTCGTAAACTTTTTCTTTTTTTCTGAGGATATCCAGTGCTTCCTCAAAAATAATATCAAAGGTTTCTTCGGTAATAGGAATGTTGTTGGGCGATGTCCAGTCGATGGTATCCTGGCTTGAGGCACGTTTTACAATAACAGTATCCTTGGGCGATCTGCCTGTTGACTCGGTTGGCGTCCAGGTGGCCAGTGCGCCTGACTCTGAAATGATAGCTTCCTTATTATCTACTGATTCCCTGATGTATTCGACCCGTGGAATATTACTATAAACATTTGCATGATCTGCAATAACTTTTAAAAGTTTTTCTTTGAGGATTGCTGTATTACTCATAATGCTTTGGATTTTTAATTGTAATGGATATACGATCTGAATATTAATGCTTTAAATATTAAAATTTCATTTCAAAATAAGGGCAACAAATATCAGAATTTTTTTAGTATTAATATCTATGTATTTACATAAAAATTAACCTTTTGATTTTATGACTGGTAGCTCAACGAAAAGTAAATCTATGTGTCGTTTTTGATGGGCATTGTAAAAATAAGCCGGCTACCTGAACCTTTCTGACTTTCAACGCTATGGATACCTCACTGTTTCTCAACAAATTCAATAAATGAAATCTGAATAAAGCCTGTTGCCGGAATAATTTGACAAAAAAAAAGTACCCCATAATTGAGGTACTTTTCTGATCTGCTTAGAATGGTTTCTATTTCAGAACCACTTTTTCAACCTTAACAACATCACCCGAAACAAATTTCAGGTAATAAACACCTTTTGGATTATTATCAATATTAACTGTTAACCGGCCATTATTTGTCAGGCTTTCCGTCATCAAAATCTGGCCACTGGCATTCAGCAGATATATTTCCGTTTTTTCTGAAACCACGTTCTTTCCAAAAATATTCAATATGCCTGTGGTTGGGTTCGGATAAACCTGAAATAATTGCTCTTCGATACCGTCTATGCCTGTTGAGCTAATTTTTAGTGCTTTAACCAATGAAAGTCCGTTATTGTTGAATAAGCCGTCATGTTGCGGGAAGTTGGCATCGTAGTCAGCCTGCAATTTATGTTCATTATCTGTACCGGAAATATAAGCCCTGAAGTTGATCTGTTCGCTGTTAGCAAATCCATCTTTTGCTGAAGTAACAGGATCATCACCAAACAGGGTAATATTTGTATTTGAACCTTCCCACAAAGCCACGCCATAGCAATTGCCGTTAGCATCAAATGCTCCGATCAGGTCACCTTGACTCAGGTTTTCACCAATGGCAATTTTGGGAATGCCAACTATATGCGTGATGGGAGAATTATTAAATCGATTCCATGGCATGTCATCAATGGTTTCAAAAATTGAATTGCCCGAATGAAGCAGTTCTGCTTTTGTTTCGCCTGTACATTCCGGGAAATTAATTGTTCCCTGGGTGTTCATCATCACATGGTATGCTTTTCCCGGATCAAGGCTGTTTAGATTGTTGATGTTCATACCCGGCCAAAAAACTCTCCATCCTGCAATCTCTTTCACAATCATCAGATCAGTCCCTGTAAACAGGTCTTCAACATTCACCAAACATTCGCTGAGTACAGGTATCATGGTCCAGCCATTTGTCAGTTCTAACGAAGTACTTGCTGATCTTGCCCCGGCAATGGTCAGGTCGGTTGGGGCATCCATCTTAACGCTGTAACCTTCCAGATAATTCCAATTACCCATGGTATTGATGTTCTGACCAGGCCAGAAAATCCCACTTTGCGATTGCAGGATAACCATATCGTCTAACACTTTATCAAATAATACCTCAGGATCAGTATCCAATGGATCAACCCACGATGAGATGCCTGACCAGCCTGCGTTTAGTGCAACATCCTGGCAATGATTAATGGTTAAAGTAATCATATCATCGGCTACTAAAGTACAAGGCCCTGTTGGCAATGCTGTGAGGGTAAGTTCCACTGTGCCATCAGCGATGTCCTCATCACCCGCAAAATATGTGGTAGTAACGTTTGATGAATCATCAAATGTTCCGTCACCGGAAGTGCTCCAGGATAAACCTGCATTATTTTGAGCAGTTCCATCCACAACAAACCCTTCATCGTGACATACTGACCCGTTTTCACCGGCATCTGCAAAAGGCAACGCCTGAATAGTAATGGTTACAGAAGAAGTAGCTTCCAATAAACATGGTGCGTTTGGTAAAGCCAATAAACTAATCTCAACTGAACCATTTAATATATCGTTCGTACCTGGGGTATAAACCGGGTCGAGCAATAGTGCATTATCAAAGTTACCATCGCCTGAAGAACTCCAACCATAAAAAGCAGCATTTTCAACTGAACCGGTTAATTGAATAGTCTGATTTTCGCAAACATTTTCAGCAGCACCTGCATTTGCAGTTGGCAGGCTTGTAATTTCCAGATTCATTGTTGAAATAGCAGCAGTCTGACATGGTGCATTGGGTTGGGCGGTTAAGGTTAGCGTAACCTGGCCACCGGCAATGTCCTGCGGGCCGGGGGTATAAACAGCATTGGCCAG
>CAYNDN010000491.1:0-1821 GCA_964395075.1 uncultured Lentimicrobiaceae bacterium
TTCTATCCTCCAGAAACTGTGCTACATCATTTTTCCCTATCCTGATTTTCCTGTAGAAATCCACCAGGTCGCTTTCGCTGAGATCGTTTGCTTCGAGCAGCTTTTTGGCCAGCGGTGAAATGTGTATTCCTGTGGGTTTCGATTTTTTTTCCGCCTTTTCAGGAGCATGCTTCTCTTTTATTGGTTCAGGTTTTTTCTCCGGTTCGGGCTTCTTCACTTCAGCACTTTCCGGCTTTGCATCCGCCACAGGTTTTGGAGCAGGGGCACCCTCCGCATCGGTATCAATTTCGCAGATCACTGCACCAACCTCAACGGTTTCGCCTTCTTCAACAAGGATTTTTATTTTTCCTGATTCTTCGGCACTGATGCTGAGTGTAGCTTTATCAGAATCTATTTCGGCAATTTCGGCATCCTTTTCAACGAAATCTCCATCGGCAACAAGCCATGCGGCTAACTGAACTTCATTGATGGATTCTCCGGGACTCGGAACTTTTATCTGTAGCATAATCTGGTGTATTTATCTGGTTTCAAAATTTTTGTTCATGGAAAAAAATAAACAGCGAATGAATTATTTCAATGGATTCACAAAGTTGGTTTTGATCACCTTATCCGGATTTTCAGCAAACGATTTCCACCGGTTGCCAATACATATCATGCGGCATTCTTCCTTAACCATCGGGCAATCACATTCCTGGAATGCCTTTTCGATGATTTTACGCTGACGGACCATGTGGAACTTGGTAGAGCCGGTTGCCGGGCTTCCACTTGCAGGCCGGGCAACTGCCCGGATTTTTCCCTCGGGAAAATAGTGGCCGATAAAATACCAGGCACCCATATTTACAGGTTCTTCCTGCGCCCAGGTATGATCTTTGGCATTTTTGTATTTGTCAAGGATTTCCCTGATTTGTTTTTCAGGTAACGGATAGATTTGCTCAAGCCTGATAACCGCTGTATGCTCGATCCCCTTTTTTTCCTTCTCTTCAAGCAACTCATAAAACAGTTTGCCCGAACAGAAAACAAGACGGGTAACTTTTTCAGGATCTGCAGTTTCATCATCAATTACCTCACGAAAGCATCCAGAGCTAAACTCACTTAAAGAAGAAACACACTTTGGGTGCCGCAGCAAACTCTTGGGTGTGAAAACAACCAGCGGCTTCCTGAAATCACGATAAAGCTGGCGGCGCAGCACATGGAAAAAGTTTGCCGGCGAAGTGGCGTTTACGAGTTGCATGTTGTTTTCGGCACTCAACGTTAAAAACCGCTCAATGCGGGCACTTGAGTGCTCCGGCCCCTGGCCTTCATAGCCGTGTGGCAGCAGCAGCACCAGGTCGTTCATTACATTCCATTTGTCTTCGGCACTGCTCAGGTACTGATCGATAATGATTTGTGCACCATTATTAAAATCGCCAAATTGTGCTTCCCAGATGGTAAGATTTTTAGGTGTTTCAAGGGCATATCCATATTCAAACCCCAAAACGCCATACTCCGAAAGCAGGGAGTTAAAAACTTCAAAACTGGCCTGGCTATCGCTTATATTTTGAAGGGGAATGTACCTTTCTTCTGATTCATCCACACGAATCACCGCATGGCGGTGTGAAAAAGTTCCCCGCTCGGAATCCTGTCCGCTAAGTCTCACGGCATGGCCTTCATTCAATAATGTGCCGTAAGCCAGCAATTCGCCCATGGCCCAATCCAGGCTGTTTTTTTCGAAAACCATTTTATGGCGGTCCTGCTGCAATTTTACCGTTTTCCGGTAGAACTTTTTCCCTTCAGGCAGGGAAGTAATTTTTTGTGCAATATCTCTTAGTGTTGCCTCATCCA
>CAYNDN010000491.1:1831-4264 GCA_964395075.1 uncultured Lentimicrobiaceae bacterium
TTTTTCGAGTAATAGATATTTTTCAAATAAATAGGCGATTTATCAAAATCTTTATCAGAAGCTTTTTTGATGCCATCCCAGTGGTCATCCAGGAAGAACTTAATGCTGGTTTTTTCCTGTTCTTTGGAAGCTTCGAGGTTTATTTCAAGTTTTTTATTAATTTCAGCTTCAAGCGATTCAACATCCTGCTGCGAAATCACACCCTGCCCGATCAGTTTATCTGCATATACTTTAAAAGGGTCAGGATGTTTTTCGATGAGTTGATAAAGCAGCGGTTGGGTGAAACGCGGCTCATCACCCTCGTTATGGCCATACTTGCGGTAGCAAAGCAGATCGATAAAAACATCGCGCTGAAATTTATCCCTGAACTCCATGGCAAACTGGATGGTGTAAACCAGTGCTTCCACATCATCGCCATTTACATGAAAAACCGGCGACTGAACCACTTTTGCAACATCAGTGCAATATGTACTTGAACGGCCGTCGAGGTAATTTGTGGTGAAACCCACCTGATTGTTCACAACAATGTGCACCGTTCCACCAGTTTTATAACCTTGCAGTTGCGACATCTGCACCACCTCATAAACCACACCCTGAGCTGCAATAGATGCATCGCCATGAATCAGGATCGGGGCAACCCTTTTGTAATTGCCACCGTAGTGGTTATCAATTTTTGCCCTTACAATCCCCTCAACCACCGGATCAACAGCTTCGAGGTGTGACGGGTTGGCGGCCAGGGTCATTTTTACTTTCTTCCCGGTGGTAGTTGTCCGCTCGCAATTGTAGCCCAGATGATATTTTACATCGCCCAGCAGGCCTTCGTCCTCATATTCCTTACCGGCAAATTCGGAAAAAATATCGCTGAATTTTTTGCGCATGATATTGGCAAGCACATTCAGCCTGCCACGGTGCGGCATCCCAATCACAAACTCTTTTGTGCCCAGCTCGGCACCTTTTTCCATGATGGCGTCGAGCGCCGGGATGAGCGCCTCGGCCCCTTCCAACGAAAACCTTTTTTGGCCGGGGAAACGTTTGTGGATAAACTTCTCGAAGTTTACTGCCCTGGCAAGCTTTTTCAGGATGTAAGTTTTTTCCTCACCGGAAAATGTCATTTTATTCCGGGTGCGTTCCATATTGGCGCGCAGCCATGATTGCACTTCCAGCCGGCGGATAAACATATATTCCACACCCACACTTTCGCAATAGGTTTCGTCCAGGTATTTAACAATTTCTTTGAGTGTTGACTCACCGATCCCAATTTCCGAGCCGGCAGCAAATTTTTTATCAAGGTCTGATTCTTTCAGCCCGAAATTTTCGATATCAAGCGTTGGACTGTATTGGCGACGTGTACGTACCGGATTGGTTCTGGTAAAAAGATGTCCCCGCTGCCTGTATCCATTAATAAGGTTAATTACCTTAAATTCAGAAGGGTAATCCGTTGATGGGTCCACACCTTCATCACCGTATTTAGTGTGCGAAAACTCGAAACCTTCAAAAAACCTTGCCCATCCCTCATCAACAGATTTTGGGTCGGTTTTAAATTGCTCATAAAGTGTTTCGATCATTGCGGGGTCGGAGTTACCGAGATATGAAAATTTGTCCATGGGATAAGCGCTTGAATTTAACGCACAAAGGTAAAGTATTTTGATATGGTGATTGAAGGGCTTACGATACAGAAATGTTTATTTCTGATTTTCATGAAAACTGAAAATCAACTGGTTAATCTTAATGAGTAATGCAATACCGCATCCCTTTTTAAAATATTTAACATTTAAACATGAAGACTGGTCAGGGATATTGAAAGAAAACTACATTTTTCTGGTTTTTGCCTCTTAATAAATAGAGAAACTTCAATTCCCCGCCATAAATGACGGGGCTATTGAATTTCTGTAATTTGGCAAAAAAGCAGGCGGCGCATCAGCCATACCTTAGCAAATATATAAAAGGCATCCCGTTTTAGAAATGCCATTTTTTTATGATAAGAAGATTCTATGCTATTTTATGATGAGTTTTTTAATGCAGTTTTGTTGTCCGTTTCTGATACATAAACCATAAGCACCCGGTGTAATTCCTGAAACTTCGATTGCCATACCGGACCGATAGGCTGGCTTGTTTAGCACAATTCTTCCTGCGAGGTCCGTGATGATGATTTCGATATTTTCATCGGGCTGCCCGGGCAGGCTCACATATACAACATCACTTGCCGGATTCGGAAAAACCTCACACCTGAGCTGTTGAACAGCAGTTGGAATTCCTGTTGTAAGCTGCAGGGCAGAGATTCCATTTGACGCATACAATCCATCATGATCGGGGAATGCATCATTAAAGCTTACATTGAGTATTCTGTCGTTGTTTGTTACAGGATTCCAGGCCCTGAACATCATAGATTCTCCTTCAACCATACCGTCCGGCGACTGTGTTGCCGGGTCGTCG
>CAYNDN010000492.1:0-1397 GCA_964395075.1 uncultured Lentimicrobiaceae bacterium
GGCCAGTTCGAAATCAATTTGCGGAAGTATTTTTCTGAGGGCAGTCATAGCGGCTTCTCGTGCCAGGGCTTCGAGGTCGGCACCAACAAATCCGTGGGTGATGGCGGCCAGCTTTTCGAGGCTCACATCTTCGGCCATCGGCATTCCGCGGGTATGAATTTCGAGAATTTCGAAACGGCCTTTTTTATCGGGAATCGAAACCGATAGTTCGCGGTCGAAGCGCCCGGGACGGCGCAATGCAGGGTCAATGGTATTGGGGATGTTGGTGGCACCAATAACGATAATTTTCCCGCGCGATGTAAGCCCGTCCATAAGTGCTAAAAGTTGCGCAACAACGCGTTTTTCTACCTGTTTTTCGCCGCCGAGGTCTTCGCGCTTGGGAGCGATGGCGTCAATTTCGTCAATAAAAATAATGGCGGGCGCGTGTGTTTGGGCTTCGATGAAAACTTTGCGCAAACGCTCTTCGCTTTCGCCATAGAATTTCCCCATTATTTCGGGGCCTGAGATGTGGATGAAATAGGCATCAGTTTCGTTGGCCACAGCACGAACAATCAGGGTTTTACCGGTTCCGGGAGGGCCGTAAAGAAATACGCCTTTTGGTGGCTCAACGCCGAGTCGCTCGAACACTTCGGGGTATCTTAGCGGCAGCTCTATCATTTCGCGGATGCGCTGCACCTGATTTCCCAGTCCGCCAATGTCTTCATAAGTAACTTTTGATGATTTTTTTTCGCCTCTTTTTGGTAGGTTCAAATCAACGGTTGTGTTGGGTTCGATGGAAACTACTCCGCCGGGATAAGTATCTAATACCTTATAGTCAACCGAGCGGGAGCCGAAAAGGTTTGCCCTTATTTTGTCGCCTTTCATTACCGGTAGGCCGGTGATTAGCGAGCCGATATAGCGGGCATCGTTATTTTTGTAATGTGTGTCTGATGCTGAATTGGGTTGCAGCCTGATCTTATTGGCGTGTTTTACAATAGTGGGTTCTATTTTGATTTTCTCATCAATACCGGCCTGCACGTTTTCGCGGGTGATTCCGTCGATCTGAATAATTTTTTTGCCCCTGTCGTCAGCGTAGCATGGCATCAGCTTGACCGGCGTTTTACGCTTTCCTTCGATGAGCACAATATCGCCGGGCTGCAAACCGGCTTCCTGCATATCTTTGGGGTCGAGTCGTGCCAGAGCCCTGCCGGCATCTTTTGCTATGGCCTCTTTAACCTTAAAACTCAATATTTCTTTAGGTGAATCCATGATTTTTAATGTTTATGTTTTTACAAATCATCTGATATATCAATTTCGATATCAGAATTAAAAAGAAAACTTTCCAGTTTCGAAAGGCTTTCAAGTCCGTTTATATCGCCCGAAAACAAGGGTGCGAAAGCTAAATTCATATTTGGGTA
>CAYNDN010000492.1:1407-4262 GCA_964395075.1 uncultured Lentimicrobiaceae bacterium
GGTACGCCTCATTTAGCCATTGGAGATGCTTTTGCTGGCTCATCATTCGGGCTTTACAAAAACTACACTCCGATGATTTCATTACATTATTTACAATGAGTTGCTTTACTTCAATTTCGCACTTTCTCAAATCGGCGATCAATCTTTTTGTTTCCGCCAGTGCCATGGCTTCGGGAATGCACACCGGAATGAATTCGCACTTTGAATTATCGCTGAAAAGCAATTCGATTTTTTTCACGGTTTTTTTCAGGTTTATGAGCAAAGCATCCGTTGCATCGGGTTGATATTTTCCGGCAAAGCGTGAAATCATGTAACGGTATTTCCATCTCATTTTGGCGGCCAGCCTAATCCACTGGTCGAGCATACCTGGTGAGGCAATCAACCGAAGGGCATGGCCTGAGGGTGCCATATCCACCACGTATTTTTCGTAGTGCCCCTGATCAATAAAATCAATGATTGATTTGAAGCTCATAATTTCATCAATTCCGGGAATTGTGAGTTTCAGCAAATCGCTGATGTCTTCGTTGTCGAGGTTGGTGGATGTTTCGAGGAGCTGCTTTAACTGCTCTTCATGTTCGTTTTTAAATGCTTCGAAAGCAACTTCGGCAGATATTTCGATGGCTGAAAGGTTTTCGGTTCCTGCAATGCGGGTTATTTTTTTGTCCAACACCAGTCCCAGCGAATCGGAAACTGAGTGGGCAGGATCGGTGGAAATAAGCAGCGTTTTGAAATGATGCGACAGGTGGAGTGCCGTAGCGGTGGCGCAACTGGTTTTTCCAACGCCGCCCTTACCACCAAAAAGCATGAGTTTTAGTTCAGCATTATTTAAACCGGCAAGCGCCATTTTTCTCCTCCTTTTTTCTATTTCAATTTTTGTGAAGGTATTTTAAAATTGATTTCTTTAATTCTACATCAGTCAGTTGGCAGCGGGTATTTTGATTTCAAATTGGCCAATGACATGTCAATGAACATTTTTTATGTGAAGACTGCTTACTGCCTACTTTCCATTGATTAAATAAAACACTTGATTTGATTATTAAGTAACGCGTAAAAATAATTACAGGCCTTACTTTTTAATCCTGATTTCAAGAATTCCGTTGTTGTAGTTAAACCCCATGTTTTCCTTGGCAGCCTTTACCGGAAGAAGCAATTCCTTGCGGTATTTCCTGATTTTGCCGATGGCGGCAATCTCCAAAATGTCGGCAATTAATTCCAGCCTGATGTCTTCTTTTTCTATTCCCGGCATTTCGGCAATGATGACGATTTCATCCTTTTCGTCGAATACATCGGTCATGGGCTCGCGTTCTTCTTCTACTTTGGGACCTTCAGGCGTTTTGCGGAAGTTACCAAAGGTTTCTACCTTTGGCTTGCTGCCGTCTGATGCAGAACGCACTGTAAACCCATACACACCCTTCATCCCTTTTTTCAGATGGTCAAGGTTCAGTTCACCTTCTTTTCTAACAGCACCGCTTTCTTCGAGTTTTGCCGCCAGATCAACAAGTTTTTCTATCCCATTGAAAAGGCCACCAATTCCTAAAAAATCAAAACCGGAAGCGTTGTCTTGTTTTTCGTTTTCTTTATCTTTCATATTTATTTTGTTTGTTGTCCCGAATCGCTGCGCTCTCGGGATTTCGCTGCGCTCAATTTGTTGCCTGCCCTGTGAAATGTGAGGCACAAGCTATTTCACCAGGGTTCGTTGTTTGTCTTGGGCTAAGAATTCTTTGCCTCAAGTTTTTCGAGGCGTTCGAGCAGTTCGGTGTTTTGTTGCCTCATTTCATTGTCTCTCGCCTTTGAGGATAAAAATGTATCGTCCTGCCACCAGTTTATTCCCATTTCCTGTGCTTTATCAACCGATGCTACCAGCAACCTTATTTTAATGGTAAGCAAATCAATATCGGCAATTTGCACTTTAATATCGCCTGCTATTACGATTCCTTTGTCGAGCACGCGTTCCAGAATATCGGAGAGGCTCGAAGACGTTACTGAATGGGAAATATTTTCGGACATTACATTTTTGTTGTTTTCTAATTGCTAATACTCAAACGAAACAGTGTTAAACTGCTGTCCCTCATTTTCATTAGATTCTTCGGTATTAGTTTCCTTTTTGGGGGTTTCTTCAGTTTCTAACACTGAACTGCTAAAGGCTTCAATTTCTTTGAGCCGATCGTTGATAATTTCAAGTCTGAGATTGAGCCTTATTTGTTCGTTGCGAAGGCGCATTCTTTCTTTGTCAAGAATATAGAGTTTGAGAAAATTGGACTGGTTTTCCTTTTTTTTGGTATGAAGAGTTTTAAGATTTCGCAATCCTTTGAGTGAATTTGAAGCAGGCATATTTCCTCCTATTTTTATTAATGAATAGTTATTCCGGTAATCAGGCAAATTTTTCTACCAATTCTTCTACCAACAGTTTTACTCTGTCCTGGTTGGTTTTTGATCCTATCCGGCTGGTTTCGGATGTTAAGATTTCCTGGCAGATTGTTCTAAAATGTTCATTTTCCTTTGAGGGTAAAATATCCAAAACGGCCAGCGTTTTTGCAATCATGATGGAGCCTCTGATGGTAGGGTCAAATTCTGTTTTGCCTGATTCGCGCAAAGCTCTTACAATCTTAACGATTTTTTCTGACTCTTCGGCTGCCAATTTTGATTTGGCAATGGTTATTTCCAGCTCTGTTTGATAGTCGAAATGATCCACATCCATGGTTACCATTCTGTCGCGCAGTGCATCCTGTGTTCGGTTCACCCCGGCGTATTCTTCGGGGTTTGAGGTAAAGATGGCGCAAAAATCGGGGTGCACTTTCAGGTAGGTGTTTTCGCCCTCGGTAGCAGGGGTTGTCATCATGCGTTCCTGCAAAATG
>CAYNDN010000493.1:0-4257 GCA_964395075.1 uncultured Lentimicrobiaceae bacterium
TTCAGCATCCACCATTTGTCGGTGGAGCCTTCCAATACAAATACATTTTCTTTTGTCTCATCAAAAAGGTTGTTGGAAAATTCCGGAGAATAGGACTGGCTGGTTACATTGTAAGCAAAAGAGGAATTGTTACCCAGTGCCATGGCATACTCCGAGCGGTCCACACCAGGGTCTTCATCCACGGGTTCCCTAATCACAATGTTGTTGATTACGGTGGAATTTACTACGGACAGCGCATAAGTTGAGCTGGTGTTGTTATAGTAAATAACATTGTTAAATAAATTGTGGGAACTACCAGAACAAGATAATATTACCCTTCCAAAAATGATGTTATTGTGAATGGTGCTTGATACGATTCCTTCAGATCCATTATAGTACCCATTAATTCCTCCACTAATAAAGCATTGCCTGACAATGAGTTGTTGAACCTGATAGCCATTATAGGTATCGATGTTATTTAAGTGACACCGCTCAATTGTGATGTTGTTGCCCTTTGGTCTGGTATTGTTAATTACAGAAACCCCGATAACTTTTACATCATTGGCACTTATTCCTAATGAATTAATCAACACCGGCATGGGATAGGCATAGGTAGAATCGTTTTCCATTAAGAAATACCCCGGGCCGATTACGGTGAGGGATTTGCTAATGTCTTGATTTCCTCCGAAGTAGGACCCGTTTTCTAAGTAAAGGGTATCGCCGGCTTCCACTTCCCAGTAGGCACAGGCTTCGTTGATATCGGTAAAATCAGCGCTGACCTGGGTGTTGCTGTTTACTCTCCAGATGGTTGCATTTGCGCCCAACCAACAAAGGCTCAGAAGTAAAATTGTTAGATTTTTCATGTCGATTCATTTTTGATGATTAAAAATATTTTCACTGATAATTGATTCAAATGTAGGGCAGGCTTTACATAAAAAACAAACTATTGACGTATGGATTTAAGAATTTATACATACTTAAATATCTGAAATACAGATATTAAATGCTGTTTTATGAAAATGGCCGATGTTGGTGTAATTCGGTGAAAATTAACCTGAAAAATCTCTTTTAACCTGAAATGCGTTTTTTGTTGGAGTTTAGCCCAAATTATGATTGGTTTTTGTAAATTTGCCATATGACCAGAAGAGTCGGATTTTTTAGTGCAAATGTGCTTTTGGCATTTCTGTTTTTGATCTGTTTGCAGACTGCTGTTTTTGCAAACGATGATACCTATGCCCAAAAAGAGGATAGTTTGCTTACACTTTTGGAAATCAGTCCTGAGCGGGTTAAATCAAAGATTTTTATTGAGCTAAGCAGCCTTGCATTGGAAGAGGATACTTCACTCGCAAAACTTTATGCCCGGCGGGCAATGGATTTTGCAAATAGGTTTCAGTCACATTTCGATCTTTCGAAAAGCCATTACCAGATGGGGCGGTTACTATTTTATCAGGATTCCCTTGAAAATGCTTTGGGGCATATTAAAAAATCTCTGTCCATCTCCCACCAAAAGGAGGGGGATAGCGAAACCGGAATTGCTTATATGAATCTTACGGGTAAATCATTGTTTTATAAAGCAAGTATTTATCACCAGCTTTATCCTGATAGTGTGAAGGTAATTTTAAAGGATTTATTAAGTGCTTTGGAAAATCTTTCAGAGTCCAATGATTATAGAATGCTTGCGTGGATCAATCATCTGCTTGGCCAGCAATATTTTGAAATTAATATATTTGATCAGGGGCTTGCATTTTTGCAAAAGGCTGTTGAATATTATACGGAAATAGGCGATAAGCACACGATGGCTATGGTTTACATGCAGATGTCGTACCGGGTTGACCGATCCACCGGTATTGAGTATGCACAAAAGGCCATTGACCTTTTTGCAGAATCCGGCGATTCACTCGGTATGGCGCGAAATCTTATACACATCTCTTATAATTGTAGAAAAATCCTCGATACCGAAACCAACCTCCGTTACTTGCAGCTTGGTTATGATATTTATAAAAAATATAATGATTATTCCGGGATGGTTTATGCGCTCTTTCACCTGGCCACCTATCACAGTTTTCATCTGGGTGATTCTGCTTCTGCATTGCGATACCTGAAAAAGGGCGCTCAAATCTCATTGGATCATCAGGTTATAAAATCCGCCGGTCATATTTTTATCACGCTGGGAACTATTTATAAAATGAGGAAACAATACGATTCAGCCGCATATTATTTGCATATTGCTGATTCCGTTACAGCATTTCGGCCCGGAAAGCCTGAAAGAATCCGCTATTTTATCAGGATGGGAGATTTGCTTAATGCAATGGAGCGATACGATGAGGCTGAGATTTACCTGCTGGAAGCGCTGGAACAGTCCCAAAAAATTGACGACTGGCAATTGATAAACATTGCCTATAACACACTCTACAGGAATTTTAAAGACATCGGTAACTATGAAAAAGCACTGACTTTTTATGAACAGCATGAGCAATTGAAAAATAAAATGATCAACCAAAGTACCGAAAGCAAAATCGCCGAATCACAAATCCGGTACGAAACCGAAAAAATGGGACATCAGCTTGAGGTGATAAAAAAAGATCAGCAAATAAAAAATCAGCAACTCCGTAAAAATCAAATCACGATTGCTTCCATTACTACAGTGCTGTTTCTAATTCTCGTTTTTTCGGGGGGTCATAATTCGCCAGCTGATAAAAAAACGCCGTGCCTATAATAAATTGATGGAGAAAAACCTTCAGCTTTTAAAATGTGAGCGGGGCGGTTCGTCGAAAAAAAATGGCAATAATAACAAGCAATCATCAATTGACCCTGTGCTTCAGGAACAAATACTGAAAAAACTCAAATATCAAATCAAACAGAAAAAGGCATTTTTAAAAGATGACCTAACGCTTACTGCCTTGGCAAAAAAATGCAATACCAATTCTTCCTATTTATCCAAGATCATCCACAATAAATACAATACCAATTTCAGTGGATTCATCAATGAACTGCGCATAAAAGAGTCCCAAAAACTGATGGCAGATGAAAATTACCAGTCCTATTCCATCGAAGGGATTGCCTCTTCGGTTGGCTTCAAAACCAAATCTGTTTTTAACGCTTCCTTTAAAAAATTTACCGGTGTTACCCCTTCCTACTATCTCGAATACCTGAATAAGAGCAAAATTTCTTCGGTTGAAAATTGACCCGCTAAATGTGGTGTAAAAATCAATAAAACAGGCTTTTACGTGTGTCTGTATTTATGAATCCAAACGTGTTTTATTTGTAGTCCGGGAATTATCTGGATATTTTTGATTCATAAATCCGGTAAAATATTACCATGGCACAAACCTATAAAAATAGCTGGTTTTTATTTGCAATGATCTATTTGATGTTGTCCTGTGAATCATCGCCCGATCGTGATGCCTATGATATTTGCAACATTTTCACAAAAGTATCGGCATACAATATGGAAATTGAAGCCCTGGAAAAGAAAGCTGATGAATGTGTTGAAATAAGTTCTGCCTACAGATTTGCTAAGATGGCCAAAAACCTGAGGAAAGAAGCAAACAATGAAATTAAGCAATTATTTGAAAGCCTGCCCAAACCGGTGCTAATACCTGTTGAACGAAATCTGATCAGGCGAAACTTTGTGATCTCATCTGTTGAAATCACTTCCATGGATTTATCTTTAATTACAGTGGAGGCTAAGCTTAAAATAATTGATTGGGACAACACGCAATCCGTCCATGTTCAGCTTTGTGGAATGGATGAATCCGGTGTGGAAATCCATCCGGTACTTGAACTTAGTGGCCCAATAAGTCAAAAAAATCAACATGCAGCCATTGTTTCAGGAACATTAAAAAACCCTAAAAACTTTACCGGCCTGTTAAATTTCAAAGTCGCTGAAAAAACACCTTTAAGCAAATAGATATGTGCAATTTAAAAAATGGATGTATGGTAAAAAACAGAGGACAACCAACTACAAGTTGACTGTAGTGATATGGACGACTTTGCCAAAGTAGTAGAAATTTCGCCCGAAGAATACAATCGCAAATAAGAGGAGATAATATTATCAATGGCTACGCTCATACATATTTATTTAAATATCCTGGTTGCGAAAGGCAGGATAAACTTGTACGGATTTATAAATCCTTACAATCTTCATTTTTTATTAGTGCTTGTAGGCAGTAGTTTAGCCGTCTCAAATTAGTTATTCAAAAAATCAAAATAGTGAAACAAAAATTATTTGGAACTACTGCAAATTTTGTGGAAGATCTTACAGAAAAACACACATAA
>CAYNDN010000494.1:0-4256 GCA_964395075.1 uncultured Lentimicrobiaceae bacterium
ATCCATGGGAACGACTGTAATTTTGTGGATCTCCCCGGTTTCGGGATCGATATATTGCGCCTTGTGTGCCTGGTAACAATATGGGGCTGCAAAGGTTCCTCCACGGCCATCAATTTGTCCACTCCACCAGTTGGAGCCAATGGTTGAAACTACATCAGCAGCGTTGGGCGGATCGATATTGCAGCCCGAGGTTCCGAAATTCAACGGGTAATCTGATAAGGTCCGGGCCAGATGGCTGTTGGCAATCACGCTCCACTCGATTCCTTCTTCAGCCAAAACTTTGATAATACGTTCGCTGAAAGAGCATTCAGCAGGCCAGAAGCCTTTGGAATAGTCGGGTGATGAACCAAAATTTTGCTGATAAATATGCCGGTGGGTTTGAATCTCTTTTTTAAGTACCCTGTCGCTAACAAGCGGAGCAATAACGTGGTGAAATGTAAATGCCACGATATCCATACGGGGATGACCTCCGGAAGTCTGCCAGCCTCGGGCAGTCTGGAAATTGCTTTGCCATCCTGTTCCGTAACCCCACTGTCCGGCGGCGGCCAGGCTGTTCACATTTTCGATGAGGCAGCCTGAATAATTGACTTGTGCTCCGGCATCAGCAAAACCCAACAGTGTTTCAACTGCATCTTTTGTGCGCCACTGGTAAACAGCTTTTCTGTCGTCCTTTCCAAAAATATCTTCAAGATCATTCAATGGATGCGCCTGGCCATCAGAATACATGTTTCCGCCATTTGATTTCAGGTATTGGGATTCCCATACATCCTGATACTGGTTGGGCTCCCACTGGCTTTGTTCGGGCCAGTAAATGGGTTGTTGCAGGTGCCACAGGTATGTGGTGTGTACCTGAGTAAGTGCAACAGTGCTAACTATGTTAAGCAGGAGGAGGGTGTACAGTTTTCTCATTTTATTACGATTTTGTTATCTTTATCTGTGTTGCTGATTGTTTGTTTTTATAGAGTCCAAGTAACTTAACAAAATTATAGATTTTTGCACGATGGTTAAGGTTGTATAAATTTCTATTTGATTTTATTAATTTAATATTCAGATTTTGAGGGATTAAGATTTTAGGGTATGCTACAAAATACAAATCCAAAACCGGTATTTTGCAATGGAGATAAAAATTAAATGTGTGAATTTCATCACGGTAAATCCTGCTCCATTTTCATTATATCATATTTGGTTACTTTTGAAATTCAATTATCAAAACATGCAAATTAAAACATGAAAAAGATTAACTTATTAATGCTCCTTGTTTTTGTTGGCTTGGTTTCCTGCAGTTCAAGGCATGAAGGTTTTGAGTGCGATAAACAATCCCGGGATTCGGAATATGGAAAAGTGTTTTTAACCGGTCCTCAAGTGCTTAATTCAATTCATTTTAGGGATATCCTGAAAATGTCAGGCATACATGCTGAAGGCTATACCCTGATGATAACGGGCGAAAAAAATCTGGAAGCAAGCTATATCAAAAGGTTTGATGAAATGTTGAATTTCAATCAGTTGCATGCAAACCATATTTTGGGGATTGCTGATAGCGGTCAGGTTTCACCGGCAAATCGTGTGGCTGTTGAAAATGCTCGGCTCATATTTTTGGCACTAACCTCAAAGGAGTATCACAACGCCATCCTCGATGATGAAAAGTTTAAAGAGTCATTTTTAAAAGCCTGGAAATCCGGGGCGACCATAGTTGCCGTGGCCGAAGGCTCTGATATTTTTGGAGATCAGGTGGTAGTTTTGCAAGAATATGAGCGGGGCCAAAAAAAGTATGCACTCCGCAATGGCCTCAGCATGGTGCCCGGAGTTGTTATCGATAAATCATCGTTTTTCCATGATGAAAAGCAATGGATTTCAGATAATCTAAAAGGTGATGTTACCTTCATGGGGTTGGATGAGCATTCTATGATTCAGGTTTGTGGCTCCGAAGTTGTGATCATTGAACCAGGGTCGTTGTTAATATCGAAAAACAACAAACCGGTTGACAAGTCATTATTCCAGCCAAAGGCAAAAATCAGTTTGAAATAATCTCATGTCCCTTTCCCGCCTTAAATTTTTAAGTGATAAACTTTGGCTTAGCAATCCTAATTTTATTTTTTTACTTTCATTGGCTGTATTTGTTACCGACTCCGCAATAAACCTGTTTTGGAATATCCCGGTTTTTGTGCCATTTATAATCCTCATTCTGCCTTTGCTGTGGTTTGATTTATTGCTTGAGCATAAGCTCCAAAAATTCATCATTTGGTTTAGCCTTGTTTTTGTGGGGTCTTTTTTAATCTCGGGCTTCATTTATGGTTGGCATCGCCAGAGTTTTTCCGATTTGTTGTTTATCCTGTTTTTCATTACCTCTTATTATTATTACCAGGCCAAAGCAAAACGGTTCTCCAAAAAAAATGTGCATGTTTTTACCCTGGTGATTTTTGTGATGTTCAGTTTTGCTTTTTTCGGGATTAACTCCGATAGCTATACGGATGATGCCGAACCCATCAGTTCAACCGAGGTTACAGCGAAAAAAAAGGTGGCCCACAACAATGAAGAACTGGATGTTTTGGAGTACACAAGGAACTACAATTACGGGATTTTCAGGATACCCCACATTGCTACTTACATGATGGGATTTATCGGATTGTTTTATGCCTTTTTGTATTACAGGGAACGAAAATGGTTTTTTGTGGTTATTTCAGGAATTGCATTTTTGTTGATGTTTTATTCCGGTGTACGCACCTATTTTGCAGCCATGTTGCTGGCTATGATGCTTTTTTTCGTCCGGCGGAAAACCCTGTGGGTGGTTCTTGGATTTGGATTGCTGGGGTTGCTGATCGTTATTTTCAGGTATCCGTTTTACAAACTTACCCATAGCACCTTACTGGAGCCGTTTTCTTCACTGGTCATCACCATGACCGATAACATCGACAGGCTTTCCCGAATTTTGATCTGGAGATCGTGGTGGCTTGAATTACGGCAGTTTAACTGGTACAATTATCTGGTTGGGAAAACATACTACAGCAGCATTGAGGCGAATATCCAAAACCTGAATATACCCATTTGGTTTCACAACGATTTTTTGTCCATCATTTACTCCTATGGTTTGATTGGCCTCGGTTTTTACATTCTCTTTTTTGTAAAAATGTACAAGGCATTTTCGAAGCAGATCAAAGGTAACTTTTTCATTTTTGTGTTTTTTGCATCCATGCCGTTTGCGGCATTCATCAATGGTATGTATTATTATTTCCCGGTATTTGTGTTATTCCTGTATTTTATAATGATCAATACAGTTAACGGAGATTTTGCTGAGAGTAATGAACGCAATGTCATATAATTAATAATAATAATTATCGAGCAAATTGAATCCCTTTCTTTGAAATTAAGTGCTGGCAGGTTTGCATTCTAATCTTATGTTCTTAATTTTGCCATCTACCAAATCAAAAATTAATCAGATATGAAAAAACTTACAATGATCCTCGTCGTGGTTATGCTCTCAGGAATTACCGCATTTGCACAGCTCATCTATCCAAGTGATAGTATCATCAATCAAACTGACGAAAACGGCCTGAAGCAGGGCTATTGGGAAGAGCAAGTAGGAAGATCGAAAACTGTCGGGAATTATGTTGATGATGTAAAAAATGGCACCTGGGTTTATTACCATCCAAAAGGAATTATCAACACCATTCAGAACTATAAAATGGGAATCAAAGAAGGCTTATTCGTGGAAATCAGTGACCGCGGTTATTTTGTTTCTGAAAAATACTATAAAAATAATAAGCTGCACGGGCCTGTTAAGGAGTATGAACGCGGATCGCGCGTTATTCTTGATGCATATTACATCGATGGGGAACTGGATGGTGAAAAAAAGGCCTATTATAATACCGGTCGCCCTCAGGAGGAATCAACTTATGTTATGGGTGTTAAAGACGGTACTTCCAAATGGTTTGATCCGGATGGAAACCTAATTGCAGAATACTTTTATGAAGATGGCAAATTTGAAGGTATACAAAAAACATTCTATCCTGATGGTGAAATCATGACAGAAGAAATGTACGAAGGCAACCTGAAGAATGGGCCTTTTAAAGAATATTACAAAGGTGGTAAATTGAAGGTGGAGGGTGTTTATCAAAACGACTTGAAGCATGGTATCTGGATTGATTATGATGAGGAAGGCAATGTGGTTAGCGAAAAGAAATTTAAGAAGGGAGAGGAGAAATAGAGAGTTGTGGGTTAAATTTTAGAGGATAGAGGTTAGAGGTTGGAGGTTAGAGGTT
>CAYNDN010000495.1:0-4250 GCA_964395075.1 uncultured Lentimicrobiaceae bacterium
TGTGGATGCGATCTATATGACGGTAATTACACTTACCACTGTTGGGTTTGGTGAGGTGCATCCCCTGAGCCAGGATGGGAAAATTTTTACAGCGGTACTAAGTTTTATCAGTCTGGGATTTTTTGCCTATTCCATATCGATGATCACTACACATTTTGTGGAAGGACAGTTAACAGATTTCTTGCGCGGATATAAGATTAAAAAACATACAAAAATGGAAAATCATGTTGTAGTCGTTGGTATCGGCAGGAACGGGCAACAGGTAATCGAGGAGCTGTCGGCTCACGATTATACCTTTGTTGTGATAGACAGTAAACAGGATGTATTACAGCAGTATCACGGCAAACCACTCCGGTTTATTGAAGGCGATGCCACCGAAGATGATACCCTCGAAAAAGCCGGAATCAGAAATGCACGTGCAATAATTTCAACCCTACCCAATGACGCCGACAACCTTTTTGTAGCACTTACTGCACGATCATTAAATCCCGGAATCACCATCGTTACCCGCTCGACCAATGAAGCCAATGAGAAAAAGTTACGCGCTGCCGGTGTAAAAAGTGTGGTTATGCCCGAAAAACTTGGCGGTGCTCACATGGCCAAGCTTATTGCCCGCCCGGATATTGTTGAATTCCTTGAGCATTTATCCATACGCGGTGAGGACCCCACAAACCTGGAGGAAATAGCGTGCAAAAACCTTTCGGCAGAATATATCAATAAAACCATCAACGAAATTGGCGTTCGCAGGAAGTCCGGAGCCAACATTGTTGGATTTAAAACACCCGAAGGAAAGTATATTATTAACCCACCTTCCGAGACCAGGATCATTCCCAATTCAAAGTTATTTGTGCTTGGTACACGCGAACAAATCGAAAGTATGAAGAAGATTATCCAGGAAAACCAACATGGTGCTAAACCCAAATAGATTTATTGAGTTGATTTTAATTATTCATTTTTGTGTAAAGGCTCTTTTTTCCCGATAAAATAAGGCCAACCGGTTTTCTGATTATACCGGAATGTTGGTAAAATCACCACCTCAGTTCCGCCATTTTTTATAACTTTCCCGTTTTCCCCAAGATATTGTTTGTAGGCCTTTTTGTCGGTGAAACTGCTGATAACCGCAAAATTAAACGTCTCACTTTTTCCAATAAAATAATAGCGCCCAATAACATGAAAATAGGGATAAAGATTGTCGTAGGCATGGTAAACCCGGAGGCCTTTTTTGGAAAACAGGGTGATGGGTTTGGCATTCCAGAAATTTGCCACCCCATTTTGGAAATCCTCGTGCTCGGCAATTTCGTCCAGTTCTCTAACAAAATCAGGATAATAATTAAAAAATTCCCGGATTCCCTTTTTTGAAAGATGGGAAACCCCAATTGAAAACATCATGATTAACCCGGTGGCAACAGCCCGATTAAAAACCCTTCGAACATTGAAATCCTTTTTTTTCAGGAAATAAACAGCCAAAACCGGGATGTTTATCATGGCCAAATAAAATGCACTGATATTGTAGCGCAGGATATGTTTGGCAACATAGCTTCCGGTGATCACAGGCATCCAAAAAATGATAAAGATGTAAAAAACCGAGAAAGTTAGATAAAACCCCAGTGTGGAATTGAATTCCCGGGTTTTGATTATATGTAAAACCACAAAAGTTTGTGTAAAAAATGACAGGGTTGAGCCGATAATCAGGAGTGTGTGAGCATCCATGCCCCGGGTAAACTCCCAAAGATCAGCCATCATCAGGTTGAATGCAGGCAGTATATTATTCCAGGTGGATATTTCGGGAAGTTTTGCGAGGTAGAAAAATGCTCCATCAGCAAATTCATGAAAAAAATAAGCTGCGATTGTTGAAGACAAAATCATCAATACAGGTACAGCCCTTTGCCACTTTTGTGCAACAATACTTTGAAGAACAAAAACCAGTATAACAGGAACCGGAAACATCAGGATAAACAGCCGGTCAGAAAACACACTTAAAAATACAAGCAATACCAGCGTAATTGCATTGCCAATTCCGGGTTTGCGTAAATATTTCAGCAGCAGCCAAAGGCATAATAGCATCATTACAAATGCACCAACATGATTTGTGCTCACAAGGCTAAAGGCAGCAAACAGTATTTCTCTCGACAATATGGCTCCAAGAAAAAAAATTAGAAATAGAATGTTGGCCACTGCTCCTGCCAGCAACGAATATGTGGTAAAAAGCCTGTTGAAAATCAGCAGTATAAAACCAAAAATCAGGAGATGCTGAATGATACTAAACAGGAAAGATGATAAGATGGTATCACCGGTCAGGGCTATCAGGGGAAAATATAAAATCACATCAGGGACCAGCAAAACGGAAGGATTCAGGTGGAACGACTTTAAAGGGTAGCCATCGATAAACAAGCCCCGGTAGAGCGATGGCAGATAGAGTGAATCCGGGTTGAAATAGTAATCATAAACCCTGTATTCGTGCGAAAATATGGCGAGCATCATCACAGATAGTAGCACCAGCGTGGCAATGTAAAAAAAACCGGGAATGGAATTTCTAATCAGTTTCATGAGTTAAAGCTGATCATGGTTTATTTGTCAAAAATGGACAATCGTAAATTTTCCAGGTCAAGTCCGCCAAAATTGCCTGAACTCATCATGAGCAGGTTTGTACTTTCATAATCCTGCTTGCTGAGAAAGTGTTCCAGTTCAGCAGCATCAGAAAAAACATTTAGATTTTCCTGTGAAAATCCATGCTTAACATCATCAGCTGAAATTTCCGGAAGCTTTTTCAGTTCCAGAGCGTGTTTGCTGAAAAACACTACCGGCAAATCGGCAGATTGTAAACAACCCGCGTAATGACTCAGGAAACTTTTGCTTAAACTGCTGTAGGTATGAAGTTCCATAACAGCCACCAGTTTGCGGCCGGGATACTGGTTTTTAACAGCTTCAACGGTGGCTTTTAATTTTGAAGGTGCATGGGCAAAGTCTTTGTACATTGCTGTTGTTTCGTTCGAATCCATCAACTCAAGCCTGCGGGCAGATCCTTTAAAAGCCCTGATAGCATCAGTAAATGTGCCTCCATCAATTCCAAGCCGCTGACAAACCAACCGGGCACCTTCGAGATTCAATAGATTGTGCCTGCCAAAAATGTGTAGTGGCAACTTGTGTCCCTGTGCATTCAAAAGATTTGTTTTGCCATTTTCAACAATATGTGCAGGAAGGTTATAACTGATTACATGCTGCGGGCAGGCTTCATTTTCAAAGCTGCTTTCCACAACTTTTTTGAGTACCTCATCATCCGAACAATACACCAAAGACCCGTTTTTGATAATATCCCTGATGAGCAGGTTAAACTGTGCTGTGTATCCTTCCCAGGTTGGAAAAACGTTGATATGATCCCAGGCAATGCCGCTGATGAGCGCAATATGTGGCTTATAATGCAGAAATTTCGGACGAGGATCGAGGGCTGAGGTAAGGTATTCGTCACCTTCAATTACAATGATTGGTGCATCCGATAGTTTCACCATAATATCAAACCCATCAATTTTTGCACCTACGAGATAATCAAAATCCATCCCAGCATGCTTCAGCACATGCATCACCATTGAGGTGATTGTGGTTTTGCCATGGCTTCCTGCAATTACAACCCGTGTTTTCTCTTTGGACTGTTCATAAAGATATTCCGGAAAAGAATAGATTTTTAGTCCCAGCGCAATAGCTTTATCCATTTCAGGATTGCCTTCTTTGGCGTGCATACCCAGTATAACGGCATCAATGTCTGGTGTGATTTTGTCAGGAAACCATCCAAACTTTTCAGGAAGCATGCCATAATTTTCCAGGTTTGATCTTGCCGGATCAAAAATTTCATCATCAGAACCCGACACCACATACCCTTTCTTTTTTAAAGCAATGGCCATGTTGTGCATCACCGCACCGCCGATGGCAATAAAATGTATTTGCATGGGGGATAGTTTTGGTTATTGAGTATTCGTTACTGGTTTTTGAGTTATTCGTTATTGGTTGATCGTATTACCCTCCGAAGTTTTTCACTTCCGTAAGCAGCTATTGAAAAAAAGTGAAGAACCAACTATTTTTGCCTCCCATTAAGAAGGGTGTTTGGAAGCTATCTAAAAAAATACAAAAATAAAGAAAATACCACTCGCAAAGTCAGGCCTCCGGCTGAACGCAGAAAGCCCCCAATATTGGCAAGTAAAACCTGGCAAGGGCCGCTAATAAGGAATACGAATTCTTTGGTACACTGGTAATTCTTA
>CAYNDN010000496.1:0-4246 GCA_964395075.1 uncultured Lentimicrobiaceae bacterium
TAAGATCGCCCCATGCTGCCGGGTTCATATATGCAGCAGAGATCATCGAAAGGCTCTGGATGTTCATGATCAGGATTCCGAGGACTGCAATACCCCGTAATAGATCAAGCGAAACAATTCTGGCGTAGGGTTGTAAAGGGGTTACTGATATTTTTAAGTTCATAGCTGTAAAATTTTATTGTTTTTCTGTAATTATTGAATGATGTAGGTATTGCTAACTAAAGAATTTTTTCATCAGCCTGTACAGTTCGTTGGCATTGATAGGTTTTGAGAGGTATTCATCGCATCCGGCCTCAAAGCTTGTTTCCCTGTCTCCTGAAAGTGCAAATGCCGTTTGAATGATCACCGGCAGATTGGGCTCATATTTCTTAATGTGTTCTGTTGCTTCATAGCCGTTCATTACAGGCATGCGCACATCCATCAGTACCAAATCCACATCGTTCCCGCCCAGCACATAGTCTATGGCTTGCTTTCCATTGTATGCCCTGACTAACCTAACATGTGTTTTCCGAAGCATTACTTCCAGTAATTTATAATTGGAGTCTTCATCTTCAGCAATCAAAATTGTTTTATCGGGGTATTCGTGTTCTGATTTTGCTTTCTTTGGAGCTCCGGGCTTGTGCAACGGTTCTGGCTTTTGTTGAATAAAAGGAATCATAAAATGAAATACCGATCCTTTTCCTACTGTTGAATCAAGACGAATATCGCCATTCATGAGTCGTGCAATGTTTCGGGAAATTGCAAGCCCAAGCCCGGTGCCGCCGGAAGTACTTCTGTAGTCTTCGCTCTCCTGGGTAAACTGGTTGAAAATGGATTCCATGCTGCTCCTTGAAATGCCCTGGCCACTGTCTCTTACATAATATACCAAATAATCTGTATCATCCTCTTTTGTAAGTGTATATCCAAGCTCAATTTCACCCTCATACGTATATTTAAATGCATTTTCAATCAAATTGGACAAAACCTGGTTTATGCGTACAGGGTCAGACATGAAAAAGAAGTTTTCATCCTCTTTATATTGTTTGGCTGTAAACTTAATTTGTGACTTGTCGAGTTTTGTCTTTTTCTTGTCGAAGGCATAAAAATTATCATACAGTATTTTGTTTGCTGAACATCGTGTGTGAGAAATGGTGAGTTGTCCTGCTTCAATTTTTGCGATGTCAATGATATTGTCGATGGTATTGAGCAATTTCTTGCTGTTTTCTTCAATCAACGAAAGAAACTCTTCATGTTCTTCCTTTTTGTATTCTTCGTTTCGCAGCATGTCAGTAAAACCGAGAATCGCATTCATGGGTGTTCTAATTTCATGCGACATATTCGCGAGGAAAGCGGTTTTTAGTTTATCAGATTCTTCAGCAAGGTTTTTAGCTTTTTTCAGTTCGGTTTCAATTTTTTTCCGGGCTGATATTTCTTCTGAAATATAGAGATAATGTGTTGTTTTGTTTCGTGCATTTTTTATGGATGATACCCTGGCTGATTCCCAGTATGTTTTGCCCGACTTGTTTTTGTTGAGGTATTCGCCTTCCCACAAGCCATTGGATTTAAGATTTCCCCAAATTTGCTGATAGTGTTCGGGTTCGCATTCGTAGGGATTCAAAATCTCTGGCTTTTGGCCGATGATATCCTCCGATGAAAAACCTGAAACTTCAACAAATTTTTTGTTGGTATAAACCACCTCTCCATCCAGGTTGGTAATTAGCACAGATAATGGGCTTTGGTCTAAGGCCTGCAACATTTTCCGGGTTTCATCCTCCGCACGTTTTTTAAGTATAGAAACCATAACCTGAACCGACACAAATTCGAGTAATTCGATATCGGTTTCATCCACTGCAAATTCGTTATTACTGTCCTGGATAGCAATTATCCCGGCCGCTTTCCCGTTAATTTGCAAAGGCACCCCCAGCCATACTTCCGGAGGAATTCCATCAAGGGATAATTTGCCCTGGCGTTCCAGTTTTAAAATCTCCTGTTTTCTCATCAGGATAGATCGGTTTCGCTTGATAACCATGGCATCGAGGGATTTCGTCATGGGTATCTTTTTGTAAAATTCCTGATCGTGTTCGATGGTGGGAATTAAAAATTCGCGTTTTTCCCAATCAAAAAGCAGCAAGTAAATATCAAAAGTGTGCAATACTTTACGAAGTTCCTGTTTGATGATTTCCACAAGGTGAACCAAATCAGTTGAAGATTCCAATGCCAGCACAATCTCACGCATTAATTCAATGCGGCGTTCGAGTTTTTTTTGTGAATCAATATCGGTTATTACGCCTTCGAGTGTAGGTCCGTGTTCCGCTGTGTTGGTTGCCCTGCCTTGTTCCCAAACCCATTTTATGCGGCCTGCAGCGGTTGTGATGCGATATTCGATTTGGAAAGGTTGATTCCTTTTAATTGCTTTTTGAATGGTAAGCCAAACTTTTTCCCTGTCCTGAGGAACAATGATATCGGAATAGGTGATTTCTTTGTTGTTAATGAATGCCTTGGCAGAATAACCTGTAAGTTTTTCAGTTTTTCGGCTCATGTATAGCATGGTCCAGTCCGAATCGTTTTTACACCGATAGGTAATGCCCGGCAGGTTGCTCACAAGGGTTTTGTATTTTTTTTCGGCTATATCGAGTTCTTCTTCGAGCTTGTTGTTATCAACTAAATTGTTAATAATTGTTGATGTTGTATTCAGGTCATCACGGGCTGTGAGCAAAATATCAAACAAGTCGCGGATATCCTTTGGCAGGTCTTCGGCACAGTCGATATCTTTAATTAAAATTGAAATCCCGGCATCAGGTGTATATGCCGATAATTTCCTGATTTGGTTATGCGTATCCGGAAGTCCCGGAGCAATAGGGAAGAGGAGAAAATTACCTGTGGGAATATTGTTTTGAATATTGGTTTCGATAACCATAAAAGTATGAAAGAGTTTCGCAGACAGCTTTTTAACTTCAACGATATTCTTACTGGTTAAAAAACAAATGAATATGCTTTTCATCTTTGGATTATTTAGCTGCCCAACTGGTGCAATTTCTCTTCTTTTACTTCATCCGGTGCCGGTGTTCTTCCGCGGCAAAGGTTTCAGGCTGAAAAAAATGATGTGTCAACCTATCCAAAACGCTCATCAAAAATAAGGAAAAAATATTCATTTCTTTATTTTTGTATCATGAAAAAACAAATTCAACAGGTACTTGATGTGCTAACTGAGCTTGAAATTGCTTACGAAATGCACGAACACCCACCTTTGCCCACCATTGAGAAGGCGATGGAGTACTGGGGAGATATTGAAGCCGTGCATTGCAAAAATATTTTTTTTAGAAACCACAAAGGGAGCAGGCATTACCTCGTAATCCTGAAGCATACTGCCAAGCTCGATATTCGCGATCTGGAGCAAAGACTTAAGCAGGGCAAACTCACATTCGCCTCCATCAAAAGGCTGCAACGTTATCTTTGTATCGAACCCGGGTCGGTATCACCATTCGGGTTGATCAATGATACTGAAAACCATGTGCATGTTTTTTTTGATAAAAATCTGCTCACAGCAAAAAAAATCAGTTTTCATCCCAATTTAAACACAGCATCTGTGGTAGTTGATTTTGAGGATTTTATTAAATACATGGACTGGACCGGTAATTCGTATGAATTCCTGAAATTGTACGATTGATTATTGGCATTTCCGTTAAAACCTATTTTTCTGGTAGCAGATTGATTAACCAGATACATATTTCCAAAAGGGCTTGGTAATATAAAATTAACAATAAATTAATGTTTATGAAATATATATAGCCCTTCCTGAAAGTAACTTTACCGCTCCAAATACAATAACTGAAATGGAAACAATGACCCGGGAAGTTACACGAATTCAATTCAATAAGCGCTATTTAAAGATCATTACCTCTTACCTGGAGAAAAACAGTTACACTTTTTCACTATCCGAAACCGAAAAAGATAACAAAGTGTTGATTGAAATTAACGGGCTCAATCCGGAAGACGCATTTTATCTTGGTGTGAACACACAGGTTCAACTTGTGGATGGTGAGATATTAATTTAATCCTGTACAATACAACTCCTTTTTATTTCTGAATACGATCATCACAAACTATATCGTTTAATTCTATCTTTTTCACCACTCAAATTCCTAATTTGATGAGCGTCAATTACAGGAAACTGGTCATTTTTTATTTTTCGGGCACAGGTAATGCAAAGCAAACGGCTCTGTGGATTGCAGATGAGGCGTCTCAACTTGGTTTGAATGTTCAGGTT
>CAYNDN010000497.1:0-3631 GCA_964395075.1 uncultured Lentimicrobiaceae bacterium
TATTATCGGAAAATGCAATAAAACTATATGTTTCATAAATCTCCACTAAAATAGTGTTTTCGTACCATTTGATCGAAGGATAGGCATCAGTTACAGTGCTGGCCCAACCCCAGTTAACATTGTTTAATGGCAGAGGTATATAAAAATCTATCTGACCTCCTCCAAAAATTGTTTCGCAACCATAAGGGAATAGCGATAAGTCCGGTTTTGGGAAAATAGTTGCCGCATACGCAGTTGCATTACAACCTGTCAGCTTATTGCTAATGGTTAACCAGTATTCTCCCGGCGTTGAAACAATTATTTCCGGTTCGGTTTGTCCGTTTGACCAATGATAAGAATAGGTTTCTGGCTCATTAGGATCAGGAGTCAGTATGATGGGATCATCCTCACATGCTGTTTGAGGAGAAAATGAAAGATCAGGCGTTTCATTTATGGTTACACAAACATAATCCATAGCCGTACAGCCGGTCGCGTTATCAGTAACCAATACCGAAAATATGTACTGACCCGTTACATCCGGAGATAAATCCACTTCTACAATGGCATTATGCCAGGTTATGGGTGTAAAGATTGCACCCGTTTCGCCGCTTGCCTCACTCCAATTGTAACTATAATTATTCTTGAACGGCGTTTCAAGGTAAAAGCTGTTTCCGGAACAAACATAAGTATCGCCTGAAATTTCAGCAACCGGGAGTGGATGCATAAATATGTAAAGGCTTTCCGAATTGCAAGTGCAGCCATACTCATTTGTAGCTTCAACATAATACTCCCCATGCTGATATACAATTAATTGATCATTGGTAGCACCGGCAACTGGCTCAAAATCCTTATACCATTGATATGATGTCATTCCGGAGCCGGCAGTTAATGTAACAAATCCGTTGGGACAGAAATACGTGTCGGAGGCAGTGATTTCGCAAACAGGAACCGGATTAATTTCCAAACCAAAACCAGTCCATGCTTCACAGCCATACCTATCCTTAATCTGAAGCGTAACATTAGCATTATCAGGATCGAACGTAAAGTGAGGCTCGGCAAGATTTGATGTATAGTCGTCGCCAAATGTCCAATAGTAATCATATAGTTCGGGATTATTTGGGATGGCGCTAAAAAATACAGGCTCTCCTTCACAAAATGGAGTAGAGAATGTGAAGTCGGCTGTTGGAAGTAAAACATTAACATTTTTGCTGTAAGATGTCGCGCAACCATTCACATCAGTTATTTCAAGTTGAATAGTGTAATTGCCCGATGCTGTTGCTGTTAACTCAGCATCCCGGGCATTAGGATTAGAAATTGTGGCTGTGGACGAAGGGGTTACTGACCATTGGTATGTTTCAATAAAATAGCTTATCTCTGATTTATTTATCAAATATACTTTTTCACAATCCTGGTAAGTCCAAAACCAGGCATAAGCCAAACATTCTCCGAAGCCGGGGCAGCCTCCCGGGCATCCGGGTGTACAATTTTTAATTTCGACAATTACAATATTTGACCTTGCCGTGCAGCCATTTCGGGTTGCCTTAACATAAAACTCATTGATACCCGGATCTGTAAAATCAGTTTCTGATAAACTGATAGAATTATCATTACCAGAAGAATTATCATTACCAGTAAAAGGATTTCCATTTTGATACCACTGATAGCTGCAACCGGTGCAATTGGGAGTAGAAAGCGTAAGATCAATAATATCAGTTTGGCAAAATACAGGATGATCAGTTCCTGAGGGGCTTACAATATTCAATGTAACTTCTGCAAGTGGAGGATCGTTCACAACAACCTCCATTGATGCTGAGCCTCCACAATGTTCAACCATGACCAGTCCGGTAGCCACTCCTCCGCCATGCCAGAGTATGGTAACTTGATTGGTGCTGTTTCCGCTCAGGATCGATCCTTTTTCAATTGGCACAACTGACCAGTTATAACCTCCGGGTGGTGTAGGGCCGGTAGCGAAGTAGGTTACATCATCATCAGCACAAACCAAACTAACACCGCTAATTTCAGGAGCAGGGTAAGCATTAACTTCGATTTGTTTCCAATCCGACGGACACGTTAATCCATTTTTTAGTTTCATCAACTGTCTTACTTCCAATGTTGCGGAATTTGGATCAGACCAATTTACAACTACCGAATCGTTGTTGGCTCCCATTTGGGATAGTATCGACCCCGTGCCGGATGCCGGAATATTCCACTCAAAAACACCATGCTCGCAATCAGAAGTGATGCTGTAAGTGTTGTTTCTTTCGGGGCAAACCATAGTGGGGCCCTCAATTTCGGCAAGCTGAGGTTTGGCAACTACTTTTACTGTTTTTACTGTAAAGTTATTGCAAAACTCCATAGGATTTACAGGTACTGCAGTAATGAGATATTCGCCCGGATTGTTAAATGATATATCAGTTCCCCAGGATGTTGGATTCTCAATTACTACACCAGCATCCGGACTAACTGACCAATCAACATTCCCATTGGCATAGAACGGCGTTTCGCATCCCTGACAAACTTCGTCAAATCCTGAAATAGACAATACCGGCAAAACTTCAACCATGAAAACACTTTCACCACCACATTCCAACATTGGATTATCATAAACACACTTAATTTCGTAAGAGCCCGCATCAAAAAACGAAATGCTGGTTGTTGCAACGTTTCGGTCTTGTTTGTTGAACTGATATCTTAGGGAATAGTATTCGGGAGTTACTGTCCATGTGTAGTAGGTTCCCGGCCAAACCGGCAGCGTGAAAATGCCTGATGAGCCGAGACAAATTTTCTCAGGACCGGTGATTGGATATTCATCATAGATAACCGGTACAACGAGAGTAGCTACACCAGAGCAGGGAACCGAAACGCAATCGGGCAGTTCAAGCGTAACGCTGTTGAGAACACCCGGATAAATTGCATCCCATTCCACTGTTATTTCTTCAGTATTTTGTCCAGATGTAATGCTGCCACCGTTAACACCCCACTCGTAAGTATCGCACTCTTCTGATGTAAAAAATGTTGATGACCCAGGCGGACAAACAGTACCGTAGCAACAATAAGTTTCGATAACAGGGCCAACTTCATCGAGCACCGTTATGGTTTTTGAAATGACATCGGTACACCCACAAGGGATTTGAACTTGCGAACTATCAGGGTTAAATTCATAAAAATTATTGCTTACCGATAAAGTAATGGTGTAATCTCCTGCGGTGTTATAATGTTGGGCAGGGGGATTAAAAGCGGTGGAAAATTCTCCATTCCCGAAATCCCAATGATATGCATCGCCTCCCACGGATAGATTACTGAAATTAACCGGGGAATTGATACATACTGGATCCTGGTCAAAGTTAAAATCGGCTTTTGGGCCATCAACAAGGCAGATTTCTTCGATAATTTCATCACTGCAATGTTCGCCTGTAATTGTTACTTTAATTGTCCCCCTGTTATCGTTGCCCCAGTGTATCGAAACTGGATTTCCCGTGTAACTTGTTGGTGTACCGCCGGTAATTTCCCAATCGTAAGTATAAAGCATGGGATCGTTTGGATAAACAGTATAAACATGCGTAATATCTTTACATGCCGCCATGGTTGGAAAATTCAGATAAGCATTTTTTGATCTAGCCGGAAATTCCCATCCGCAAATACCTTCAGGAGG
>CAYNDN010000497.1:3641-4238 GCA_964395075.1 uncultured Lentimicrobiaceae bacterium
TTTCCACGGCATCCTGCAATATAAAATCGGGGCAGCAGCATGATTCATTATCGAGATTAATATATAAAGTCATACAATCTGTATGTGGCAAAAACGAACTGTTAACAGGATAGGCTGTTATACATAATTCAACCGAACCAGTGGCAATGTCATCGGGGCCGGGAACATAAACAGGGTTTAAAATCGTTGGGGTTATGAAGTAACCATCACCTGATGAATTATCCCAAAAGAGCGATGAATTTTCAGATGCTGTTGCATCATGAAGTACATAATTTTCTGTTGAACAAATTGATGCGTCCTCCCCTGCAAAAGCTTCCGGGGCAGAAATAAATGTTATAACTATGCAATCTTCTGCATCTTCACAAGGGGTGATGCCCGAAGCTATCAGGCAGATAGTTACATATCCGTTGGTGTAATCCAGCATACCGGGAATATAAATCGGATTTAATGGATTGCCCAAAGGATCAATCATTCCAGTACCATCAGGGGTGTACCATTGAATTTCCTGGTAATGTTCAGCAAAACCATTAAGCTGGACAACATCCCCTTCGTTAATGGTGATATCTTCACCTGTGTCCACCATTGGTGAGGGAACAA
>CAYNDN010000498.1:0-523 GCA_964395075.1 uncultured Lentimicrobiaceae bacterium
CAGGTCGTTCAGGATTTGATGCCGCAATAAAAACCGAAGAGATCGTTTTTGAAACCAGAAAGCTGCTCACCGATCTGTTCAACGGTGACGATCCAAACCGGCTTACCTTCAGCTATAATGCCTCCGCCTCCCTTAACATGATCATCCAGGGCCTGGCCGAAAAAGGCGACCATGTTATTACCACAAACCTGGAACATAATTCTGTCCTTCGTCCGCTCTATCATCTCGGGCAGGACAAAATAATTACAACCACCTACATCCCCTTCGATAATGATGGCTTTGTTGATCCTGATGATATTCGAAAAAATATCACATCAAAAACGAAAATGGTTGTTTTAAACCATGCCTCCAACATATTAGGAACGGTTCAAAATGCAAAAGAAATCGGGAAAATCTGCAAGGAAAAAGGCGTTTACTTCATTCTTGATGCCAGCCAGAGTGCAGGAAACGTAAACGTAGATATTGAAGCCTGGGGCATTGATGCCGTGATTTTTACCGGGCATAAATCCCTTTTCGGGCCAAC
>CAYNDN010000498.1:533-4222 GCA_964395075.1 uncultured Lentimicrobiaceae bacterium
GTTTGGTGGAACCGGCGTTAGGTCGGCACAGCGTACACACCTGGCGGAATATCCCTACAAGCTTGAGTGCGGAACGCTTAACATCCTTGGAGTTGCCGGGCTGAATGCAGGCCTCAGGTGGATAGAAAAGCAAGGTATTGAAGCAATGGCAAACAAGAAATTTAAACTGTACGCCCAATTAAGGAAATCATTGCAGGAAATTGACAAGGTGACTGTTTATGGTGGTGATAATCAAGTTGACCAGCTTTCGGTTTTGTGTATGAATATCAGTGGGCTTCCTGCCGGCGATGTGGGTATGATGCTGGATGTGGATCACAACATCGCTGTGCGCACCGGGCTGCAGTGTGCTCCGCTGGTTCACCAGCAACTTGGTACGGATAAGATCAAGGGGACTGTAAGGTTCAGCTTAGGACCTTTTAATACCGAGGAGCATATCAGAGCGGCCATTGCAGGCATTAAGGACATTGCATCTTTAACAGGTTAAATGCTCCAGGTTGTTAATCCGGAGGTTGTAAACTCATATCGCTTTACCTGACCACCAAACAATTCCAGGGCTTTTACCACCTCAGTCCTTGTGTTATTCGGGCAATAGAAAAACATAAATCCACCACCACCTGCCCCTGATATTTTCCCTCCTGTGGCACCGGCATTTTTTGCTGCATCATAAATCTGGTCTATCATGGGATTGCTGATACCCGAAGCCATTTGTTTTTTGTACTCCCAGCCAAAATCCAGTATTTCCCCGATTTTTTCCAACTCACCCTTTAAAATCGCTTCCTTCATCATCACAGATTGTCTTTTAAGTTGGTGCATTGCCTCAATGGATTTTTTGTTTTCAGCAGCAACATTTTTGCATTGTTGCTCAATAATTTTTGATGACAAACGACTGGTTCCTGTGAAGTACAAAACCAGATTATAAGCCAGCTCATTAAGGTATTTGCTGCGGATTCGCAACGGGTTTACAATCACTTTATCTTCTTTGTAAAACTCCATAAAGTTCACTCCACCAAAAGTTGCAGCATATTGATCCTGCTTTCCACCGGCCATATTCAAATCAACCCGCTCAATCTGATATGCCAGATGTGCGAGGTCATATTCACCCAAAGGCAATTTGAGCCATTCGGCGAAAGCTCCCAATATGGTGACCACCAAAGTTGAGGATGTTCCCAGCCCCGAGCCCGGAGGCGCATCCACAAAAGTGGTTAGCCTGAACGAGAGCGGCCTTTTCTCAAAATCTTTTACTACGCGGTTGTATATCCCCTTGAGCAAATCGAGTTCCCCGTTAATTTCCAGTTCTTCGACACTATCCAAAACCAGCTCCATTTCTTTGTCAACTGATGAAAGAATGATTTTCCCATCATTTCTGGGTTCAATGGTCGCGTAGGTATATAAGCTAAGGGTTGCATTAAGAATGGCTCCACCATAAATATCAGAATAAGGGGCTACATCTGTTCCACCACCTGCAAGGCCAATTCGCAAGGGAGATTTGCTTCTGTAAATCATCGTTTTATTTTGTTAGATAATAAAAATGGAGTTATTGTTTTGATGGAAAAGCTAATTCTTCAATTGTTTCATAGAGTTTGTCCCAGGTATATTTTTGTTTTTCTATTTTTAAATTTTTAATAAACTCTTCTGCTTTTTGCTCATAAAAAAATTTAATAATTGCCTCTGAAATTTCTTTAACATCCGGTTGCACAACAAAACCTACCTTTCCGTCAGAAACCATTTCGGCCAGCCCTCCAACATTAGTGGTTATCATTGGTTTCTCAAAATGATAGGCAACCTGGGTTACGCCACTTTGAGTAGCATCTTTATAGGGCTGAACCACCAAATCGGCAGCATTGAAATAATCGGCAACCATGCTGTCGGGTATAAAATCAGTTTTGAGAATAATCTGATTTTTAATTTCTAAATCATCTATGATTTTCATATAGGGTTCTGAATTTGTATAAAATTCTCCAGCAACTATCACTTTTATTTTACTGGTTTTTAATTCGGCGTGCCCCATTGCCTTTAGCAATAAATCAAGTCCTTTATAATCACGGATAAAGCCAAAAAATAAGATATATTTAAATGTATTGTTTAGTTTTAGTTTTTGCTGGGCCGAAGCCTGATCTTCTATTTCACCAAATTGATCATATAATGGGTGAAAGCAGAATTTTCGCGGCTTGGAGTTGTCAAATTTTTCAAGATCGTTTAAAACCTGCCGCGACATGGTGATAATTCCATCGATGGGTTTGAGGAAGTATTTTGAAAACAACCTGTCGCCTGGCCGCTGCTCATGGGGAATAATGTTGTCGATAATTGATACAATTCTGGTATGGCTATTCTTTCTAACTATGCGGGCAATGGTTCCAAGGCATGGACCCATAAAAGGTATCCAATACCGCATTATTAGGATGTCAGGCTTCTGTTTCCTGATTTTATTCCCAACAAACCACCAATTAATTGGATTAACCGAATTAACCAACACTTCAATGTTCAGATCGGTTGGTGCAGGTTCATCGGAATACTGGGTTTTTCCGGGAAACAAAAAGGATGGGTACTGAAGACTAAAAGTTATAATCTTAACAAAATCACCATTTTCCTGATAGGCTCTTGCCAATCGTTCGTTATAACTTGAAATTCCTCCACCTCTCAACGGATAAGCTGATCCAAGAATGATAACCTTTTTTTGTGTCATCTCACAATTTTGAGTTTGTGTTGAGCACTTTTTCAATTAAATAATGATTCCGCTCGTGGGCATTGCGCGAAATCATTTCAGCAACAAAACCGGCAACAAAAACCTGCGTTCCCATCACCATGGCTAATAGTCCCAAATAAAACAGTGGACGTTCGGTCATTTTATATTCCAGCAGGAAGATTTTCTTGTACGAAAGATAAATTGCAATTCCAAAACCTACAAGGAATAATAACGAGCCAATTACCCCAAAAAAGTGCATGGGGCGTTTCCCGAATTTCGAAACAAAGCTGAGGGTGATCAGGTCCAGAAATCCCTTTATCAGCCTGCCTGCCCCAAATTTGGAGCGGCCATATTTCCTGGGGTAGTGCTTCACTACCTTTTCGGTGATTCGGGTAAACCCGGCCCATTTGGCAATTACAGGAATGTAGCGATGCATCTCGCCGTAAATTTCGATGGATTTTACCACGCTTTTGCGATAAGCCTTAAGGCCACAATTAAAATCATGGATTTTGATCCCTGAAATAATACTGGTGGTTTTGTTAAAAAACTTTGATGGCCAACGCTTTCCAATGGGATCGTGACGTTTTTTCTTCCAACCTGAAACCAGGTCGTAACCTTCCTCGGCGATCATCCGGTACAACTCCGGAATTTCATCAGGGCTGTCCTGCAAATCCGAATCCATGGTAATTACCACATTGCCGGTTGAATAGGTAAATCCCACCTGGAGAGCTGCAGATTTCCCGTAGTTACGTCTGAATTTAAACCCTTTTACTGTACCTGTTTTTTCCTGCAATTTTTCAATCACCTGCCATGATTTGTCTGTACTTCCATCATCGATAAAAATAATTTCATAATCCAGGTTCATTTGCAGGACCACTTTTCGTATCCATGCTTCCAACTCCGGAAGGGAATCCTCTTCATTAAAAACGGGTATTACAAGGGATAAGTCCATTAAATAATGTCTTTGCCTATGGTAGTATCACTTTTTACAGTTGCTGCAACGATT
>CAYNDN010000499.1:0-4204 GCA_964395075.1 uncultured Lentimicrobiaceae bacterium
TTTTTAATGATTAAGACTAAAAACAGTAACTCTCAGCAACTGTTTAATTTAATTCGTGAAGAAGTTTTAATTTGCGGGATTGATGGTCATCGTTTTTTGCTGACCACGTTTACCACCGCTCCAATAATCTTAAAAATCATTGGGAATGTAATCCGGCGGGTAAAATAGCCTATCACACTTATGGCCGTAATTACCAGCGTTTGCTCCAGCAAATACTCAGGGTTGAAAAGCCAACCAAGCAGTGCTGTAAAAAAAGCTAATGCCACCCCCAGATGACCCGCCAGAACATTTACGGATGCCAGATCACGGTTTATTTTCCGGGCATGTTCAAGCCTTACCTCTTCAGACACATCCAGGGGCAAATCGTGTTCGTCAACCGGATGCCAATACATCATATCACCATCAATATAAAGCCTGGTGATGAGTTTATCAGCCGCCGTATTTTCAGGCGTTTCCCAGGTAACCTGTCCTGTGGTTACAAGCTTATTCAGGAAAGGAAAATACCTGAACTGATCTATTTTACCGATTAATGCCAACTACAATATTTTTAACAATATCGATTAAACTCTGCCAGTACTTGAGCGAAAGGTTGGTATGTTCTTCATGCAGATCGAGTACCACCTGTTTGGGTTTATTGGCAAACCGCTCCTCAATCCGTGTAACCACATCCCCATCAATACCAAACCTTGTTTGCATTACAATGCGTTCTGTTCCGAGGTCATACAGGCGTTTGATCATCACCCTGTCGCGCGAATTCATCTCCAGATCAAAACTCCCAAATTCGTGCATATTAACGGTATAAACAGTTGCATCCTTGCCAATCCCGTTGCGCTTTGTAAATGCGATCTCATTTTGGCGCGATCTCAGGTAATTGCAAAAAGATTTCATGCGTAGAAAAATGATATAATCGCCTTCCTCCAGCCTGAAATCTTTTTTATCCATATAGTCGTTAAGCTCGTCCATCTTGTTATAGAACTCGAGATAGGATGTGATCTTATCCCCGTCAATGTCAAAATCAATGTCGTTTCTCTTGACGATTACCAAAAACTTTTCCTTGTAATTGGACAGCAACACATAAAGCACTTCCTCAATCCGTTCGGGCTGAGGGGCAGATGTCATCCCTTTCTTGATAATCGTATTTATTTCAAGATGGGTTAAGTCATCAAGCAGTTTACTGATGACAAATTTATTCTTTCCGTTCATCGTTAAAACATATCCTTAATGGTAGTAACAATGGAACCCAAAGCCATGATATTGCCTTCGATGATTTCGTTGCCTTTAGCTTCGCGCGATTGGTGGAACTGCACCAATTCAGGGTATTTTTCGTAAAACTTCTCGGTGATCTGTGTGGTAATATCACCATCAATCAGGTCAATTTTACTCACTATACCCTGGATTTCCTGCCCGGGCGAAAAATCGATGTTTTTGTTGCTGTCTAACTCCAGCTTACCCATTACGGTTTGGATTTTCAATTGGGTGATGTCATTGATTCCGTTTTCAATTTTTTCAAGAATTTCGTCTAATTTGCTCATAGTGATTTATTGTTTAAGTGTTTACTTTTGAATTGTTTTTGAGGGCTATGCGGCTTTGGGTGAAAGCTCCTGAAAGGCCCCCGAAATGTTTTTAAAAATTTTAATGATGTTCATCAACAGTAATGGCCAGGTAATGATGCTAACCATTTTGATGATCAATTTAAGGATACCGGCAACAATGGCCAGTGTAAATTTCATGGAGTTGATGTTATATCCCACGTTTTGAAGGTGGTGCTCCAAAACTTTACTGATTTGTGATGTAGAAATGCTTACTGAATCACCATCGATGCTGAATTTTGTGATGATCATCTCATCCCCGGCAAGGCTTTGGATGCCCTTTTTACCGAAAATGAAATTGATCCCGTCAAGAAATGCGCGTATGCCCATCTGCAGGTTTTCAAAGAAATTGCGGAACAATCCTTTTAGCAGCCCCCAGGCCTTTTCTACCTTGTTTTTAATCCAGTCGAAAACCTTCTTCACAAACCTGAACGCTTTTTTAATCAGACGCTTAAAACCATAATATATGCGTTGCAACAATCCTTTACGCTCTTTTGGAGGCTGTGCCGATTCGTTGTAAATATCGGATTTAAGTTTTTGGAGATTTGTGTTAAAATCCTTTTGGTCATCGGAAGTTGAATTTTCCAACCGCCCGGTGAGGCTTTGAAGGATCGTGTCCTCGCTCCCACCCTGTTCATCTTCTACCATGTATTCCTGCAGAAAAAACAAGCTGTTAAACACAAAAAATCCCCGGTGAACGTAGGATATCACCCGGTGTGTTTTTATCTGCATATTATCCGATTCATTATAAAAATTAATGGTTTGCAGGAATCCCGCAAGGGAAAGATCTCCCATCTCGCTGTCGAGAAGCCCGTTATAAAATCCATCCTGCCACTGGTGTATCTGCAGCAGGCGCATGATGAAACGTTTGAAAGGGTTAGTAGCCTCGCGCTGCAAAAAACTGAAATCAACCTTTTGAGGCCTGTTTTTCAGTACGTTTTGGGTAAGATGCGAAACAAAATTTGTGCGCTCTCCAAAATCTTCAATCAGCTGGCGCTTAAAAGCCTGGCGTCGATCGAGTTTCTTTTTGGTTTCCTCCTTCACTTTCGGCGACCTGAAAATCAGGATGAATTTTTCCGGTGGATGAACTTCCAGCAAATGCCTCGTAAGTTCTTCGATGTCTGCAATTTTATTGGCTGCTTCCAATTGATCGCATTGCGCATAGCCGGCAATTTCACCGAGCTTTTGCAGAGTAACGCTCGAAAATGGTTTTGCAACATCATGAGGCCAGATTCCAAACAGGTCCAATCGGTACTGAATCATCCGGGTTATTAAATTGGTTTCCCCAATGTAAGGTAACCGGTCGATAAGCAAACCCTCGTCAATGTCAGTTAGTTTTCGCAGCAATGTACCCAGCATAAAATCCCTCCCGCGGACAGACAGCAATTTGATCTGTTCATCCGTAAACAAATCTGAAACTTTCACATCTTCCAGAAAATCTTCACGCGCCTGCTTTACATCAGCAACAGTAAGTGCATTGGTTTTAAATAGCGGGATATAACCCAGTTCAATCAGATGCTGCGTGATCTCATTTTTTGGAGAAGGCAGGGTTTCCAACTCCTTTTCGAGGCTTGAAAATATATATGTTGAGAGGTCGGACATTAAATTTTGATCAAATCTTTTACCATGTTGATTACTGCCTGGCGCGAAGCTTTTGATGATTCTATCATCTCCTTGTGAAGTTTCAAAAGCTCGTTATCGTCCTGCGACAGGTCACTTTTTACGATTGTGGTTACATCCGAATCGATCTTTACATTGGAATAAGCCACCAGTTTAAGGTCGGTTTGGTTTTCGAGCGTCATTTGTTTGAGTACGTTGCTGATTCTCGCTTTATCAACATCATTGATAACCACCTGCTTTGTTTTGTAGGAGAAATCGCCTGTAAAGGTTGATACCTCCAGCGAAGCTGCATCAGCAATAACATCGCCGATGTTAGAGAGCAACTTTTGAAAACCGGTTTTCAACTTTTGTTGGCCGATTTTTTCGTTTCCGTTTGCCATAATGATTTATATTTAATGAGTTATTGTTTATAGAACTATCTTTGAAATATATTCTCGATAAGAGCCATGGTAGCTTTACCATATATTCCGTCATCCTTTTTGTCTTCGTCCTTTTGCAGGGCTTTCAGCATGGAGGCTGTTCGCGGGCCAAACACACCATCGGCAGCACCGCAATGATATCCAAGTTCGTTGAGGATAATCTGCAATTTTTTAACCTCATCGCCACGGCTGCCAACTTTAAGTGCTGGGTCGCCCGATGGGATTTCATTGTTACCTTCGTTGGACAAACGACGGAATCCCAAAACCTTCTCCTTATCATATCCTTGAATTGAAACACTATTTTTTTGGTTTCCTCCCAGTGTAAAAACTTGTTTCAGGTCTTTGGAAAAACCAATAAAAATCCCCACATGCCCCTTCCAGGAGCGCTCTTTATCACGCCAAAAAACAACAATATCGCCTGGCACCGGGTTATTAACCGGAAGCCCGACTGTGAGCCAGCTTCGTGCATTGGCTTTGTGGGTGCGCTGCAAACCCGCTTTCATACAACACCAATTAATAAAAATACTACACCAGGGTGTTTCGTCATCGGTTATATTATTAAACCCCGATTCCCGG
>CAYNDN010000500.1:0-4197 GCA_964395075.1 uncultured Lentimicrobiaceae bacterium
AACCAGGTGTGTCGTAGGTGAACTCCGGGTTTTGATCATACGAATCAATCGTCCCGTCGTTTTGGAAATCCCATTCCCACGTTACAGGGTCTCCGGCTGATTCGTCAGTAAATTGAACCGTTAAAGGAGCCACTCCTGCAATAGGTTCGGCTGAGAATGCGGCGAAGATGTCAGAGCCTTCCACTTCAAAAGTTTCGGTGTGGGTGATGCTCCAGCTACCGCTATCGTCTTTGGCCCGCACATAAAATGTATGCTCACCGGATGGGTATCCTTCAAGGTTTACCTCAAACTGTTGTTCGTGGATGCCGCTGTTGGGATCGAATAGCACCTGGGTACCATTGCCCGGGCCGGGGTCGCTGTCGATAAAATATTCGGCACTGATGAGTTCTTTCAGCGGATCGTCCGGGTGGGTGCCTTTCAGGAATGATCGTTGCATCACAATGCTCCACCGGCCATTCTCATCCCTTGAACGAACATACAGCGTATGCAGGCCGGGACTCAGACTTCCGAGCGGTAAATCCACGGTAACTTCCGGCAAGGCATCCGGGTTAAAAGCTATGGGGGTGGCCTGCCCGAATCCGGGGTCTTCATCCATAAAATATTCCATCCGGTTGACCAAAGGATCGGCATCACCGGGAATTCTTGTCAGGAGAAAGCTGCGGTTAAACGTGTGTGTCCACACACCCGAAGTGTCTTTGATTCTTGCGAAAAGGGTGTGAAGTCCATCCTCCATTTCCTCCAGCGGAATGTTAAATTCAAACAGCCCGGTATTTCGTGCGTTGTAATAAACCGCGGTTCCGTTGCCAAAACCCGGGTCCTCATCAAAGAAATATTCCAATGCATAAAAAGGCGGGTAAACTGTGATGAAATCTTCTTTTACTTCGGTATCGGAGCCTTCCGGGCCGGTTGCCGTCAGTGAAACAGTATAGCTTCCCGGATCGGAATAGGTGTGTTGTGGATTTTGAACTGTGCTTGTTTCACCATCGCCAAAATCCCAAAACCAGGTATCCGGTTCACTAATGTATGTTTCATCGGTAAACTGAACTGTTAAAGGAACAGAACCTGCAGTCACATTCGCCGAAAATTCAGCAATGATGGGTGGCTCTTCCACTTCAAAAGTTTCGGTGTAAACAATGCTCCAGCTTCCGTTTTCATCTTTTGATCTAATGTATAGCCGGTGTTCACCGGGCTCATAGCCATCCAGTTCGGCTTCAAATTGTTGAATTACAGAGCCATTGTTGGGGCTGAACATAACAGGTTCGCCGTTTCCGGGACCGGGGTCGTTGTCGATGAAATATTCGGCGCTGACGAGCATGATGGGCGGATCGTCGGGATGGCCGCTAACGACGAATGACCGTTGCATCACAATGCTCCAGCGGCCGTTTTCATCTTTGGATCTAACGTAGAGGCTGTGCAGGCCGGGGTTCAGACTTTCGATTGGCAGGTTTGCCGTAATGGAGGGGTGCGACAGGTTGTCTAATTCCACAGGGTTTGCCTGTCCGAAGCCGGGATCGCTATCGAAGAAATACTCCATGTAAACGATCTCCGGATCCATGTCAACAGGCAACCTTTGTTTAAGAAAAGAACGGTTTATGGTGTGGCTCCAGGAGCCGTCGCCATGTCGTGCCCTCATATAAATGGTATGCAATCCGTCATCGAGGCTGTTCAAAGCTGATTCGAAATTTACTGAAATATCAGCCCCTCCGGGTACAGAAACGTTGGTTCCCATCCCATAGCCCGGATCTTCATCGATGAAGCATTCCACATACGAAAAATTTTGTCCGAATCCCGCAGCAGCAAAGCAAAATATCGAAATGATAAATATGATCTTTTTCATAATCTGCGGTTTGTGTGTTTATGTTTCATTGGGTGTTGTTTGTGTGGTTAGTCGGCAGTTGGCAGTTAGCAGTCGGCAGTAGCCAGTCGGCAGTCAGCAGTCGAAAAAAGGCCGAATAACCAATTACGAATAACCAATAACTTCTTCCTAATTTTGTGATTTAACCTTGATGGTCACAGTCAGGCCGCTGGCCGCCGAGCCTGAAACCGGTACGATGGCTTCATAAATGTGGGGTACGGGTGGCAATCCCGAAAGGATGTAAGGTGAAGGGCCGCCGAACATGCCGCAGTCCACGCCGTTTTCGCCGTAGCCAATGGCGATGGAACCTTCCTTGAGCTGCCATTTTCCGTCTGTGCTATAACCGAGCGAGCCGTCATAATCCACAAAAACATCTTCGGGATCTATTCCGATGATGTTTCCTGGTCCGGGTGGAATATTACCACCTGGGTTATAATTTAAAATGTTATACTCATAAACATTATTAGTTCCGCCAATACCTCCATTGTTACCTTGATAGGTAATGTTGTTCTTAACAATCGAATTGTGAACCGTAATGTTTGAACCAACAACATTATTGAAAACTATTGCAGACTGATTATCATTAAATTCAATATCATTTGAAACATAATTATTTGAAACGATTATATTATTGGCACTATATGAGCAAACTAATTCCCGTAAATAATTTTGGGTGATCACAACATTTGTTACATTATTGAATCTGGCCAGCCAAAATTTAAAATTAGAATTGTAAGTTCCCCAATTTCTGGCTATGACGAGATTGCTTGCACTGATATTTAGGTTTAGATAAAAGGATAACCCATAAACTGCTGAACCTGATGCATTCTGGCTAATGGTAAACTCTCCCACCTGCGCCATTAATGGATTCGCCAAAGTTGAGTCGTTTTCCAGAAGAAAGTATCCTGGCCCAATAATTACAAGGGGTTTGTCGAGGGTTACTTCGCCATAATTGTACTGCGTACCTTCAATGTACAAGGTATCGCCTGCACTGGCAGCGGCAATGGCTGCATTGATGTCGTCGAAATCGGCGTCGATGGCCGGGTTGTTGTTTACTCTCCAACTGGTTGCATTCAGGCTTAACCAGCATAAGCTCAATAAAATAATTGTAAAGTTTTTCATTTTGTAAAAGTTTTTTGATTCGTTACTATTTAATTACCCCATCCCCAGCCTCCCGAAAAACGGGACAGGCATTCCCCTCAAGGGGAAGGGAGTGCCCACCCACAGGCTACCAGGTAGCTCTGAGGGTGGGCATTGGTGCCGTCTCATAAAGTTAATTTTGCCACTAAGCCACTAAGGCACAAAGATTTCACTAAGACATAAATCACAGCATACCAGTGCTTTGTGAATTTTAGTGTATTTGTGTTTTTGTGGCATTTTCTTTATTTTGATACTTATGAGACAGTCCCTTAGAGGGGGTCATGGAATTCATTATTTCATGATTAATTTTCCGATTTTGTGGTTTGTAATATCATCGCCTGTGATTTCCACACGGAAGAAATAAATGCCCGGTGGCAGATCGTTCCGGTTGATGGTCAGGCTGTGATTTCCTGCAGCAAACTCACGATCTGTAATAGTTGCCATCTGTTGTCCCTGTGCATTTTGTAAGGTTAGTTTCACCTTTGCCGGAACTGTAAGGTGGCAGGTGATTTCCGTGGAGTTTGTAAATGGATTTGGATAAGGCTCACCAATGTAATTGCCATCGGAGAGTAATTCACCGGTGCCGGTAAATCCTTTCAAAGTGAATATTTCAGGTTGCGCCATGGTTCCAGCTTTTTTCAGCGATTCAAAACCAATGGTTTCCCTGATGTCCACCGGCACTTGCAGTTCATCCAGCCAGGCACGGAAAGTGATCTCCTCACCAGCTTGCTCATCCGATCCCACCGACAAAAAGATGGCGCCGTCGTGATTTGGGTCGGGCGAAGCTATTCCACGACATTCGTTGTCGGAGAACGCATAAATCACATCTTCCGGGTTTTGGGAGATGCTGCCGTCAGGAAGCTCAAGCCGGGCAATGATCATCATGGTGTGTTGCTGGTAAGCCAGTGGCATTTCGTCCAGTGGATTAAAGATTTCTTCCGGCGGCACTTCGTCACCATCATCAGCTACGGCATCCGGGTAGGTAAGCATGCTTTCCTGCGAAAGTTCAATGATAAAGCCGTTGCCGGGATTCATATTTTTGAGGCTCCCGATCCACTGACCCTGGTAAAATACCGCAAAGGCATTTTGTCCCAGCAGGCGGTCGTCTTCCGCGGCTGCAGGGTTGAGCGGGGCAAGGGCATCGTTCACCGAAAGCTGTCCCTGCGGCAGATACCCCAGCCAGGTGTAGCCCTCGCCGAGCA
>CAYNDN010000501.1:0-4196 GCA_964395075.1 uncultured Lentimicrobiaceae bacterium
CGGCTAAGAATACTGAGATTCTAAATGCCATTGACGAGCGCTTTGATCCCATGCCGCAATGGATGAAAGACCAGGTAATGCAAGGGATAGATGTTTTAAGTGCAAAAGAAGCGGTTGAAGCCGAGGTTTCAACTTGGAAACAAAAACGTGGGGAACACTTCAATAATCTTTACCAGTTTTTCCGGAAGGATACTCTTGACCCTGCTGCTTTGGATAGCCTGGAACTTTTGCTTGCCAACGACCCGTATCTTGATTCGAAATATCGTTTGGTATTCTTTTATTATCAGGAGCAGGATTACACCAATATGAATAATGTGTTGAATGATATTCCTAATTCTTTTGATCTTTCAAATACTGAACAGGCCGTTCATCAGGATTACCTGTTTTTATTCAACATGCTGGAACAATTATCAGGCAACGAACTTCAAATTGATGAAGCCCAGGCATTACAACTTGAAACCCTTTTAGAAAGGGATGATTATTTCCCCGGTGCTTATGCAAGGGATATTCTTTTGGCAACAGGATTTATTGATTATGAAGAACCTATAATTATTCCCGAAGCGTTTAAATCATCAGAAGTTGTTGAAGATGCCTCCTTCAAATCGTTTGATAAACCTGAAGTTCTAAACGTGTTTCCTAATCCTGCTGACGATTACATCGTGGTTGATTACAATGCGGATGGCCATAGCGGTATTGTGCTGCTAAGCATCATTGACCTAAATGGAAAACCTGTATTTGCAGAAGTGCAAAATATGCAGCGTAACCAAAAAGTGATCAATACACTGGACTGGAAAGCCGGTGTATATCTCGTTACCATTTCGGTAAATGGCTCTACCATTAAAAGCAGGAAATTAACGATAAAATAGTTTTAAATCTGTTAAGGGTTTGGCTACATAGTCAAACCCTTACTTTAAACTCACTACGAATGAAGAGAATTATTTTATTAATACTGCTATCTCTGTCCATATCGACTTCTTTTTCTCAAAAGGATAACTGGATTAGGATTTTTTCACCTTTGCTTCCTGATGTATATACAACCAGTAGTGATTTGATAGAAACCTACGATAAGGGTTACATTATTACAGCAGTTCAAACCAATCCTTCAAGTATTTTTTTTAAGTGGGGCTGGCTAATAAAAACAGATATTAACGGAAATAAATTATGGGAAAAGAAAATAGGGAATGGTAATACGGTGATTTCTTTTACGGACATGACACAGACACCTGATGGTGGATATTTGTTATCAGGAAGTACTGATTTAATGGAAGGCAGTAATGGTGATGCATTTTTCATGAAATTAAATGCTTGTGGAGAAAAAGAATGGTGCAGGGTAGTTCACAATTACAATAACATAAACCCTTATGATTTTGGTGCTGCACTTTACCCTGTTCCGAATGAAAATGCATATTTAGGCCTCATTTCAAACTGGGGTGTTCTTCTCCCTCCCGATTCAATTCAGGGGATTTGGCTTACAAAACTTAACAGTTTTGGTCACCCCATCTGGATAAAAAATATTTTCGACCAAGTCCATCCGATGACTTCTAATGAAATGCCTAATCATATGTTTATTACATATGAAGGAAATCTGATTATTTCAGGTTTTATTGCCTATGGTGAAGAGGGTTACATTAAACCTTTTATTGTATCGGCAAACTTTGATGGAACTGAAAATTGGTGGTCAATAGTTGCACAAGATGAAGAAATTGCTGGAATAGCTCATCATGCAATAGAAGATGACACAGGAAATATTTATGCAACAGGATGGTTTGTGGAGTATGACATTTCCAATAATCATTTTCCGGGTATTTATAAATTAGATGTAAATGGCAACACAGTTTATGCACAATATATTATTGATTCTTCTGAACAGGTAAATACCTTTTGCGTAAACATGGTGAATGATTCAACACTTGATGTAGCTGCAGCTATGAAATATCCAAACCAGCTACCCTATAATACAATTATCCGTATTGATTCTGGTGGGAACTTTTTATTTGAAAAGCAAATTATGCAATCCGATTATGGGTTTTCAAATGGTATTCGAACATTTGACGATAAATTCTTATACGTTGGGCCTTTTGATGAAGGCAATTATACAAAAATACATCTCCATAAGTTCAATTCCGATTTGGAGTACGACACAATCTACAATCAGCCATTTGAATATGATTATTTGTGTGAGGAGCTACCAATAGTATCAGATACAATTGGCATTGATAATTGTGATATTTGGACAAACCTGCCTGATGAGATAGTGTTTAAGCAACTGCAAAACCTTGTTGTTTATCCGAACCCGGCAAGGGAAAATGTAAAAATTAGGCTACCATGGGCCACGGCAATAGAACAACCATTCGGTCCAATGACCAGCCGTCATTATAATCTGCAATATTTCGAAAATTCAGTTTTACGGATTTATGATGTCTATGGAAAGCAGATTATGGAGATACCACTAAAAGACCAACAAGAGAGCGAACTGGAAATAAATATCTCAGCATTCCCGCAAGGGATATATTTAATAAATTTGTATGAAAACAATAAAAAAATGGCAAGCGGAAAATTTGTAAAAAATTAAAAACTTTTAAAAATGAAAAAATAATGTTAATTACGGCATCATTCATTTTCTCAGGAATGGCATTTTGCCAGGATTATTATCCGTTAGTGCAGGAAAATAACGAATGGAATGTACTCCAGGTAATTTTTGAAGGAGGCAATCCGTGGGACACTACTTTCTATACTCAAACTTATAGGATTGCAGGTGATACCATGATCAATGAACTGGCTTATAAAAAAGTATTTATATCGGAAGAAGAAATTCCGGTTAATTGGGAATACGAAGGAAGTATAAGGGAAGAAGATGAAAAGGTTTGGTATGTTTCGCATTTTAACAATGAAGAAATATTAATCTATGACTTCACGCTTAATGTGGGCGATACTATGGTATTTCAAAATCAGCCCTATATGGTTGTGGATTCAATTGCATTCCATGAAATTGCGGGAATTGAGCGAAAACATATCTATTTTTCGTATATTGACTTTTCACCTTACAAAGAACTTTGGATTGAAGGAATAGGTAGTAACTATGGAGTATTATCAAGTGGTAGTGGAGGTAGTGTAGGAGGTTGGACATGGTTTCTCTGCATGTCAGAAAACGGAGAACTAATTTATATGAATCCAGATTACAACTCCTGTTTTCTGATTAGCACCGAAATTAATGAAACCAAATCGTTAGACTTTAATATTTTTCCAAATCCTACAACCGGACTTTTAAAAATTGAAAACCTGAACAATGTTACAATAAATTCAATCAGACTTGTTGACTCATTTGGACAAACCAAAAAAACATTCAAAATCAATCAGACTTCTTTGGACTTAACTAGTATTGTAATAGGATCATATTTGTTAATCATTGACACAGAAAACGGACTTTTACGGAAAAAAATCATTGTAAAATGACCCAACCCTAAATTGCATACACATTGGGCATTCGCACCAGCCAGGCTAATATCCAAAAATGCCCAAAGAGTATGCAATTGCCATCGCACGGAGACAACGAGAATAGAAAGTACGTTGGGTAACACAGGCTCATAAGCAATGCAGGCAGAAGTAGTAGAATATATAGTTTGCACACTCAAAATACATAATAGTAGCATGAAAAATAATTACATCAAAACCTGCACTGCTCATAGCCATCATCGTTGGCGTTCATTTTAATGAAGATTGCAGCAAAGAATTTTATGCATAAAAGAAGAGAACAATAATGAAAATATTAAAAGACATAGGTAAAATATTATTGCTGATCATAGTTCTGGCAAGTGGACTTGTGATTAGTAGAATTCTTCTTTTAAAACTCGATATTTTTATACCACGTTTACCGCAACAAGCTGATGAAAACACCGCAATTTATTATTTACTGATTGGAAGCCTGCTTTTAGCAAGTGGGTGGTATTATCTTACAAAGGGCATTGGCGGTTCAAAAAAAGAAAGAATTCTAATATCATCACTTTTCATACTAACTGGGTTTTCAATAGGTGTTACCATTGAAAGCTCCATCTATTCAGATATAGAGTCCTACCATTTGAGCATCATTTTACTTTTGCTACCGATGATTCTTTATGCCTTTATTGCCTCAATAATCACCGATACAAAAAAACTACCACAATCATTTTGCGATAGAATACGCTCATATTTCAAAGCAT
>CAYNDN010000502.1:0-4194 GCA_964395075.1 uncultured Lentimicrobiaceae bacterium
ATGCTCTGGCTCAAAAATACTGATGGCAACGGAACTTTCAGCGCGGAAATCACCATTGACGACACAGGCGACGGGCCGGCAGATATCGATTTTTCGGATGTTGACGGAGATGGTGATGATGACCTGCTGGTGTTTTTCGTGAATGAGCCTGCAATAGCCCTTTATGAAAATACGGATGGCCAGGGTGCTTTTAATAAATCTGTAGTGGCTTCCGTAGCGCAGTACAGCGGCTGTTTTATAGATATCGACAACGATAACGATGACGATATTGCTTATTCTGCCTATGAGCAAACCCTTTACCTGGAAAATGACGGATCCGGCAATTTTTCCGGCCCGCAGGCTATTGCGGACTTTGGTTATTCCTGGAAAATGATGCCGGCCCACATGACCAGCGACGATTATATGGACCTGGTTTATTCACCTGATTATATGTTGCACTGGCTCGAAAACAACCAGAATCTGACTTTCGAAGACTACCAGTTGGATTTGTGGGGCTCGGTGAATGATTTTACGGTTGGTGATCTGGACAATGATACTGATGCGGATGTTTTGTGTGCGTCGCGAACTGTAGGATTGGTTTATTTTGCGGAAAACATAAACCACGGTGATTCCCTCAAAACGAACCTTCCGTTCTTGGTTTATGAAGCCAATGCGGTTACCACAGGCGATTTGAATAGTGATGGTTGGCAGGATGCTGTGGTGGGTGCCTGGCCCGATGAGGCCCTTTATTGGGCCGAAAATTACCAGTACAAAATTCTTATTCAACCATTTGATCAACATGTTGCTGAAGGTGAGGGTGCATTTTTTTCGGTGGTTTCTACCGGCGTAGAACATTATCAGTGGCAGGAAAATCAGGATTCAGGTTTTGTGGATATTGAAGATGATGAAATTTTTTCCGGAACAGATAAAGCAAAGTTGATTATCAGCAATGTTAGTGCAGGCTTGCTTAACAACGAGTACAGATGCAGGGTTTATGATAAAAACGGAGATGGACTGATCACAAATCCAGCCATGCTTTATATCGACTTCGTAGCTATCCCGGATTTTGCATCAGATGAGAATCGTCTTATTTTTTATCCCAATCCCACAACTGACATCATTTATCTGTCATCCGAAATTGAAATAAATTCGATTGAAATCATGGATATTTCCGGAAGAACGATTCGTGGAAAAATGAAAGTGGAAAGCAACCAGGTTGACATTGCGAATTTAGAACAAGGTGTATATATCATTCATTTTCAAACTAAAAATGGCACGATATCCAGGAAAATTATCAAAAACTAGATGGTGTCGTTGTTTCATTGGAATAGAAGTTCTACCGAAGCTTCCTGAAAAAGAATTTATAACCTGAATGCACATTCGTCGGAGCATCTATCTGTGGCATGATAAATCCATTCCGATGTTATCTTCTTTATGAATTTGCTGTGATTAATTTTTTATGAAATGAATCGAATTGAACAAATTGAAAATTCATTTTCTCGACTATCCGGTTATCTTTTTCCAGATATTGATTTATTTTTGACCCAAATTCAAAAACCAAGAAAAAATGAAAAAATTAACATTGCTTCTCTTTGCCGGTATGATGCTGGCAACGTTTTCGGCCTTAAGCCAGGAAAATGAAAAACTCAACCTGTTAAAAGCTGAATTTGAAAAAGCTGTTCCTGAGGGCTTTAAAATGGATGAATCAGGAGTTGACGGGGTAAACCTTTACCTTGTGTTCAAAAAATCTCCGCAGGAAATCATTACCGTAAATCTTCAGCAGGATCATCTGTTGGAATTCAGTGATACCGAAAATCTGAAAATTGATGGCCGGAATGCTGTGTTTTATTATGCCGGTTATCAAAAGAGTGGGGGACTTGCCATCACCCTGAAAAACGGGGCCGGGCACCTGATAATCGGCTACAATAAACCCTATATGGGCGATGAAAATGTAAAAATGAGCGAACTGACTGCAATCGCCGAAAAGGTTGATCTCGGAAAGTTTGAATAGATTTTAATAAATCTTTCACCCAAAAACAGCAAGGGATTTAGATGGCTTCCAGGAGGCCTTTGGCAGCAGATTCTCCGGCAAGCATCGCGGCGTTTAAAGAGCCATTTAGCTGCACATCACCAGCCAGAAAGATATGATCTGTGAGTCTGGTTTCGGAGGAAGTTACCTGGTATTGTACGTTTTCAAGGTTTGGCAAGGCTTTGGGGATGTCATACATTTTCAGGAAACGAATATTGTCGATCCCGCATTCTGCCTTTAATTCCTCCTGGACTTTTGACACCAGGGATTCGGCAGAAAGGTTATGTTTTTTCACCACCGTTACAGAAAGCAATTCGCCTTCACCCTTGTGTTTCATCGCTAAACTGGTATGGTAAAAAATGTTGTTGATCAAAGTTTCATTTTTGGCTATCAACCCAATATATGGTTTTTGAATTATTCGTTTTGGAGCCACATAATATAAGGTCTGGCATGATTTCCAACCGGTTTGCTGGTTGTGTAAATTCTGGATCAGCTTTTCAGCTTCCGTGGCAATGATGGTGTAATCGGTAGCGATTTTTTCGCCATTTGTCAGCACAATTTCTGAATCGCTTACAGCAGCTACTTTGGTGTTGAATCGGAAGCTGGTTTTTTGGAGTTTAGTGATTAACTGTTTAGAGATATCCTCAATCCCTCCTTTTGGCAGCATGGCATATCCCTCGCCAAACATTTTAAAGATGAATTCAAACATGCGGCTTGATGTCTGCAATTCGGTTTCAAGGAAAATACCGCTAAAAAATGGCCTGAAGAATTTTTGAATAATATCCTCCGAAAATCCTGCATCTTTTAAATATTGATCAGTAGAAATTTCTTTTGTTTTGAAAATATCCTGAACCGATTTTTTATGGAGTTTGGCATTTAAACCCATGATCTTGCATTTATCAGAAAGGTTTCCGATTCCCGAGAATAATGTAGAAAACAGGACTCCGGGATCCCGTTTAGGATCACCAATCATTTTTTGCTTTCCATCGATAAAAACACAGGAACCTGATTTGAACTTCTGAAGTTGAAGGGCATCATAATCCAGATATTTTTGCGCTGCAGGGTAGCCTGATAACAACACCTGAAACCCATGGTCCAGTTGAAATCCTTCCACAATATCTGTTTTTACGCGCCCCCCGGCACGGTCTGTTGCTTCCAGGATTACAGGTGAATGTCCATGTTGCTCCAAAACATTTGCAGCGATAAGTCCGCTAATTCCTGCACCGATAATATGAATTTTATGTTCTTTCCGATCCATAGTTTTTTAATTTAAAATTTCAGGACAAAATTACATCATTTATAATCTGGGTTGATTTTCTCAAGCAGGGCATGAGTTTTCATCAATTTCTTATAACGGATCGGCAGCAACAAATTTTGATGTGTTCCGGGACACTTCAATCCGGTTGAAAATGGTTTGTATGACGCGGTTATAGAGTTCGTCGCCCAATAATTTATCCTCAACTCCTGCATCAATGTTTGGATTGTCGTTTACCTCAATCAGCAGCACCTCACCGTCTATTTCCTTCAGGTCAACGCCATAAAGGCCGTCGCCAATAAGCGATGCTGCTTTTATAGCTGTTCTCATTACCTTGTCGGGGACATCATGCAGCGGTATCGATTCATAATCCCCTTCAAGTTCCTCTTTTTTGCCAGCCCAGTTGTAAATCTGCCAGTGGCCCCTTGCCATGTAATACTTGCAGGCAAACAGCGGCTCCTGGTTCAGGATACCAATCCGCCAGTCGAAATCGGTGGGGATGAATGATTGTGCAATGATCAGGTCGGAAGTTTTGAAAAGAGATTTCAGTTCAATGATCAGTTCCTCGTGGTTATGTACTTTTTTCACGCCGGTAGAAAATGAACCGTCAGGAGCTTTGAGAATGAAGGGATATTCCTGAATTTTTGTTTTCAGTTGTTTCATCGATTCCCTTGAAATTACCACCGATGCCGGCATTTTTATTTTGTTGAGGACCATGCGCTCATAGAGGTAAATTTTATTGGAACATCGCAGGATCGACCACGGGTCGTCAATCACCACCAGGCCTTCTGCATAGGCCATCCTGGAAAAGCTGTAGGTGTAGCTGTTTACATTTGTTGTTTCACGAATCAGCAATGCATCAAATTCGCTGAGGCGGTTGAGGTCGTCGCGATTGATGAATTCAACATAAAAACCTTGCCTGTCGGCGGCA
>CAYNDN010000503.1:0-4193 GCA_964395075.1 uncultured Lentimicrobiaceae bacterium
CAAGTAATAAACTATTCAAAATGAAAGTTTGGTCACCAAAAGTTGGGGCCGTAGTAAAATTGAAAGTTGAAAATCTGGATAATGGAGATATTGGATATGAAGTAGATGCTACCACATCAGTTAGTGGTGAATGGGAGCAACTTCAGTATGATTTCTCAGGAATCGATCTCACCAACACATATCAAAAAGTTATCATATTCTTCGATTTTGGTGTAACCGGTGACGGTTCAACCTACTATTTTGACGACATCGTGCTCACCAGTTCTAATGTTAGTGGTGGCCTGGTTGGAACATGGAAAGTTGCCTCAGAGGCCGGAGCAATTGGTGTTGGTCCGGGGCAGGGAGATATCTCATGGTGGTCGATAGATGAGCAGGGTTTAGTTGATCGTGCCTGCTTCTTCGACGATGAGTACGTATTTGGTGCTGATGGTTCATTTATGAATGTGCTGGGTAACGAAACCTGGGTTGAAGCATGGCAGGGTAACGATCCTGAAGGCTGTGCTGCTCCTGTTTTTCCGCATGACGGAAGCAATCCGGCAACTTACGTTTACGATGAAGGTGCGGGAACGATTACACTCAATGCAGTAGGTGCCTACCTTGGCATTGCCAAAGCTTATAATATGGGTGAACTTACCACACCTGATGATGCACCGGAATCAATTACTTACATTGTTGAATTCTCTGAAGGCGGTACACGCATGACTGTGGATATCCAGATTTCTGATGAAGGCTGGTGGAGATATATCTTCGTTAAAGAAGGTGGTGGAGGGGGTGGTGAAACCCCATGGAATGGTACCTGGCAGGTAGCTCCCGAAGCAGGATCAATAGGTGTTGGCCCAAACCAGGGAGATATTTCCTGGTGGTCCATCGACGATGCTGGTGTTGCACAAAGAGCTTGTTATTATGACGATACGTATGTTTTCGGATCGGATGGATCGTTTATGAACGTGCTTGGTGCTGAAACGTGGGTTGAAGGCTGGCAGGGTGGAGGCGACGAATGTGCACCTCCTATTTATCCACACGATGGTAGCATTCCTGCTACATTTACATGGAATGAAGCAGCCGCTACACTTACACTTAATGGAATGGGTTCTTATCTTGGTATTCCAAAAGCCGTAAATGGTTTCGAACTTACCAGTCCCGATGAGGCTCCGGAGTCTGTTACTTATATTGTTGAATTTCAGGAAAACAATACCGTTGCCATCGTCGATATCCAGATTTCTGAGCCTGGAGGAGAAGGATGGTGGAGATACAAATTAATCAAAAACTAATATTAAACAATCATGAAAAAGTATAGCATTCAAATTTTAGTATTAATTTTCGGCGTGCTGATCTTTAGCATTAGCTGCCAAAAAGATGAATATGATCTTGGGGAGCTGGTAGCGCCTACCAATGTTACCCTGAGTTACGAAATTGAAGGTGCTGATGCCGAAAATCCCAATGGAGACGGTAGCGGATTTGTGCATTTTGAAGCAACTGCAAACAATGCCATTACCTACACCTTCGATTTCGGCGATGGTTCTGATGTAATAACCGCAGCCAGTGGTAAGGTTACCAAGCGATTTTCGATAACAGGTGTAATTACTTACAATGTTACCGTAAGTGCCGTCGGCACAGGTGGTATTACCTCAAACAAATCCGATCAGATAGAAGTGTTCAGTAATTTCGAAGATGCCGAAGCACTGGAATTCCTCACAGGAGGTGCGTCCAAATCATGGTTCTGGGCATACGACCAACCTGGTCACGTAGGACTTGGTCCCGTTACAGATGATTATGGTAATGCTGATTTTACCTGGCCCAACTGGTGGAGTATTGGTGCCTACGATGAAGAAAAGGCATGTATGTATGACGTGGAAATGGTTTTCACCAAAACTGACAATGGTATGACCTTCCAGCAATTGAATGGGCCTGCCTTTGTCCCGGGTTTATATGCCGGTGAAATTAATGTTGATCCAGGGGATGTATGTTATATGCCGGGTGAAATAGAACAGCTTACCGAAGATTTACTTTACAGTGAGAAAAATGTAACTTTTTCTCCATCTTCAACTTTGGCTGCTGAGGTAGGCGATTACCGTGGAACTGCCATGACTATTTCAGGTGGTGGTTTTATGTGCTGGTGGGTTGGTGCAAGCACCTACGATATCATTTCTGTAACTGAAAACACCCTTGAGGTTAGGATTGAACAGGGTGATGCTGGTGCATGGTACCACACTTTCACCAATGTTAAACCTGAATAATTTAAAGTGAATAATATGTATTGTAGTTGTTTTCTCATAATGCGGAGTTTGGTTTGATGAATTGTAAGCGTTGCAAGCAGGACCCAGTTATCTTCCTGCTTGCCTCCTTACAGTTTTTTAGAGAAAACGCTTTAGATCAAAAACAATAAATAGAAATTAACATGAAACTCAAGACATTTAATAATAGCCAAATAAATATCTTCCGGTTTTTTTTACCGCTTGTTGCAATAGCCCTGTTACTTGGAATTGCTGCCTGCGAAAAAGATGATGATGTACCGGATTTTGCTGTCGATTTTAATTTTGAATTAGTCGATGAAAACAATGTAGTATTTACCAACTTATCCAGTGGAGATTATTACTGGTTGGTCTGGGATTATGGTGATGGCCAGATGGATACAACCACTGATAAAAATGAAGTATTGGAAAAGTTTTATCCCATTGCACAAAATTACGATGTAACACTTCATATAACCAATTACTATGGTTCAACTAAATCTGTATCAAAATCATTTAGTATTTCAAATGATACGGTAAATGTTGATTTTACCATGAAAGCCGACACTGCTATTGCTAATTATGTAATGCTTACAAATACTTCCGTAGGTAATTACCAGTCATTTATGTGGAAATACCTTGATCAGGTTGTTGTTGACGAAACAGAACACCTGGCATTTTTTCCATTTGCTGGTGAATACGATGTAGAGCTTGTTTTGGTGAAAGATGGCCAGGAGAGTTCATATATACAAAAGGTGAGTATTGCAGAAGATAATGAAAACCTTGTTTGGGCTGAAGAGTTTAGTTATACCGGTGATCCTGATGAAAGCTACTGGAACATGGAGACCGGCGGTGGCGGATGGGGTAATAATGAGCTTCAGACCTATACCGATTCCGAAGACAATGCTTATGTGAATAATGGGGTTTTAACCATTACTGCCCGGGAAGAATCCGCAGGTGAATATACATCTGCACGCATGACAACCAAAAATAAGTTTGATTTTAAATATGGACGCATTGAAGCACGAATCAAATTACCTTATGGTCAGGGATTATGGCCGGCGTTCTGGATGCTGGGAGCAAACATTGATGAGGTAAGCTGGCCTTATTGTGGTGAAATTGATATTATGGAGATGGTTGGTGGCGAAAACCAGGATAATACCTGTCATGCAACACTTCACTGGTGGAATGATTCTAACAACTCCAAAGCAGACTATGGCGAGTCATACACCTTGCCAAGTGGTATTTTTGCAGATGATTTCCACGTGTTCAAAGTGGTATGGGACGCAGAAAAAATCCGTGCCTATGTTGACGACATCGAATATTATGTAATTGATATTTCCGGCGATGATTTTAGCGAGTTCCACCAGGATTTCTTCATCATCCTCAATATGGCAGTGGGTGGCGACTGGCCGGGATCGCCTGATGATACAACAGTATTCCCGCAAACCATGCAAGTTGACTGGGTGAGGGTTTACTCAGAATAAATATTGTCAAATAGAATTTATCATGCCTAAGGCCTTTTAATTTGATTTGGAATACGAACAAAAATCAGATACTTTAAATTTATTTGGTTTTAAGCATGATGATATAGATTTTATGGGCTTACCGGATTCTCTTAAATGGAATTGATATTATGCCGGCCAGGGAAACCGGGAAGCCCGATTTTTAGTCCATTGCAAAACGAAAAACAACTGGGCTTTGGGTTAAAGCTGATTTCCACTGAATCAAGGCGGGAGATAGTTAGTACAGAAGAAGTTGTAAGTAGCTTTTAAGGTAATTATCAGCAAAAGCTATTTACGATTAACCAATAACGAATAACCCAATATCATACAATCCCAATTTCCCGGGATATTACTTTACATGGCAAATTTTAAATATCTCAATAACGAATAACGATTAACGAATAACGAATAACGAATAACGATTAACGAATAACGATTAACGATTAACGAATAACGA
>CAYNDN010000504.1:0-2323 GCA_964395075.1 uncultured Lentimicrobiaceae bacterium
GCCGCCGGCTATGGGTGCACTCATCGATGAAGGTGTAAGGCTCGATGGATATATCGGGCCGGGACATGTAAGTGCCATAACCGGTAGTGGGATGTATCGGGACATTGCTGAAAAATTTAAACTGGGTGTGGTGATTGCCGGTTTCGAACCTGTTGATCTGTTGCAGGCCATTTATATGCTGGTGAAGCAGGTGGAGCAAAATGACCAGAAAGTGGAGATTGCCTATAAGCGCGCCGTAAAGCCCGAAGGTAACCCAAAAGCCCGCGAAATGGTGGATGAAGTCTTTGAGTTGCGCGATGACTGGTGGCGTGGGTTGGGTGTTTTAGAAAACAGCGGTCAGCGGCTCAGGCCAAAATACGCTCACCTGGATGCTGAAAAAGTGTTTGATGTGAAAATTGAAGAAACCCGTGAGCCCAAAGGTTGCTTATGCGGAGAAATATTGAAAGGATTGAAATCCCCGAAAGATTGTAAATTGTTCGGGAAAGGCTGCACACCACAGGATCCTGTAGGGGCATGCATGGTTTCCAGCGAGGGTGCCTGCCATGCGTATTACAGGTATAACCGGTAAGAGAGCGTTATTTGGTTAATAGTTATTCCCTTTCCTGTCCGCTGCTTTGCTGTAGAAAAAAAGGAGAGGTTAAACTCCAATGTCTTGCTCAAATTTTATTGCATTTTTATGCTATTTTTAACGTATCAAATCCGGATTCATGAAAGAAACAAAACGCAGACTTGAAAACAAAATAGGAACCATCACTTTCAACAACGATGAGCGACGCAACCCATTGACCAAACAATTGCTGAATGAAGTGCTTGATGCGCTCCAATATTTTGAGGAAGAAAAAGCCCGTGCAGTAATTGTCAGGGCAAATCCCGGCACAAAGGTCTGGTCGGCGGGGATGGCCATTGATGAACTTCCTGAAGATGGAAAAGATCCTTTGACTTACACCCACCCTTTTGAGCAAACTTTAAGGGCAATCACTAATTTTCCGGCACCTGTAATTGCCATGGCCGAAGGCAGCATCTGGGGCGGTGCCTGCGATCTGGCCACAGTTTGTGACATGATTATCGGGACCAAAAAAACCACCTTTGCAATTACCCCGGCAAAACTGGGCGTGGCTTACAATTCATCAGGTATTTTGCATGTGATCAGGGTATTTGGTTTACAGACTGCCAAGGAGATGTTTTTTACAGCAAGGCCTATATCAGCCGAAAAGGCTGCACGTGTGGGTGCGCTCAATCATTTGGTTGAAGCTGAAGAACTCGCATCATTTACTAATGACATTGCGGAATCGATCACCAAAAATTCACCGGTAAGTGTTACGGTAGCCAAAAAGCAAATCAACGCCATTGCCCAATCCACGGCCTTAAGCACTTCAACATTTGAATTCATCGAGGAATTGCGCCTGAGTGCATTTACCAGTGTGGATTATTTTGAGGGTAAAAAAGCATTCCAGGAAAAACGCAGACCGGATTTTACAGGGGAGTAACTTGTTGTAGCATTAAATAGTAAACACCACTTTGCAACATGAATGAATTTTGAATTGCCTACAGATCAATATGCAGGTAATCTTTTCAAAACACTCAAATATGAAATTAGGAGCATTTTCAGTAAGCCTGAATGTGAAAGACATTCATAAATCAAAAGCATTTTACGAAAAACTGGGATTTGAAGATTTTGATGATGTAAGGAAAATCCAGATGGAGGAAAAATCACAGGGTATAAAGCCTGAAAGCGAGGCCGATGAAAATTCCACCGGCCCGGCAAGTTTTGTGGTTATTGATTCGGACTGAAATCCAATCATGGTGGATCAGCATATCTAACCGACTATTTTCGCGAATGAATCGCCAGCCGGTTTCCTTCGGTATCCAGGAAAATACCGAAATAACCGATCTCATCTGTGATGAGAGTTTTGGGTACAAGGACTTTCCCACCTGCTTCTTCAATACGCGAAAGTTCATTGGACAGATCGCCTGAGTGTGCCGTGAAATAAATAACCGGCCCATCAATTGATGGCTTGTAATGTTCAGGGTCATGGATCAGTGATCCCGATGCGCCCATCCCTTCTTCTACCCAGGGAAACCAGGCCATTTCAAGATTGCCAATCTTGTTGCGTTCAAGCTTCTGGTTAAAAACAGTTTCGTAAAATTTCACGGCTCTGCCCATGTCGGTGGTCGGAATTTCGAACCAGCCTACTGCGTTGTTTTTCTGTTCAGTCATTTGATTAAGTTATTGAGTTATTTGTTAATGGTTATTCGCTATCCGTTATTCGTTATCCGTTATTCGTTATTCGTTATCCGTTATCCGTTATTCGTTATTCGTTAT
>CAYNDN010000504.1:2423-4186 GCA_964395075.1 uncultured Lentimicrobiaceae bacterium
GTTATTCGTTATCCGTTATCCGTTATTCGTTATTCGTTATCCGTTATCCGTTATTTGTTATTCGTTATCCGTTATTCGTTATCCGTTATTCGTTATTCGTTATCCGTTAATAGCTGTGCGGAGCGAAGTCCCAAAAACAAGGCGATTTGGGATTATTCGTTAATGGTTATTTGTTATATGGTTATTCATGGAAATTCACGGATTTTTTATTCCCCGGAAAACAATTAAAAAAACTTTTTTATCATTTTAAACTACATTTATTATCTTCGCGATCCACTCATTCAACTGCCTGAAATGAAACGTTTTTTACTGCCATTAACTTTTATTCTGCTATCTGTTTTTCTTGGATTCTATATCCGTTATCTCAATAATCAGAACAACACCCATTCGGTAACCCAAAAACCCGGCGACTGGTTTTACCTTCAACGTGCCTACCCCAATGATGATATCAATCATGAAATTTACCAGCAGGCGGTGAAAAATGCTTTAGACAACAGAACAGCAAACAATGTTCATGGTTCAAAAGGAGGCTGGGAATTTGCCGGCCCGTTAAACATTGGCGGACGGGTTACTGCCGTTGCCATGCATCCCGGCGCAATGGAAACCTTTTACATCGGGGCTGCTTCAGGCGGGGTTTTTAAAACAACAGAAGCCGGAGATAGCTGGACTCCCATTTTTGATAACCAACCCACACTATCAATTGGGGACATTGCGCTTGCGCCTTCAAACCCTGAAATTATCTACGTGGGAACGGGTGAAGCCAATGCCGGAGGAGGCTCTGTTTCTTACGAAGGCATGGGTATTTACAAATCAGAAGATGGCGGAACATCCTGGCAGGTGCTGGGACTTGAAGCTTCAGGAAGCATAGGCCGGCTGGTGATCCATCCCGAAAACCCTGACATTTGTTATGTGGCAGCCATGGGCCGCATGTTTGCCGAAAACAGCGAGCGTGGTGTTTTCAGGACTACTGATGGCGGCGAAAACTGGGAGCAGGTTTTGTATTTGAATGATTCGACGGGTGCCATCGATATTGCCATCAATCCGCAAAACCCCGAAATGATCTATGCAGCCTTATGGGAACGCGTGCGCCGGCCCGATCGCCGAAGCTATGGCGGTCCCTCCTGTGGTATCTACAAATCAGATAATGGCGGCGACACCTGGCAGGAACTCTCATCAGGGCTGCCTTCAGGTTCAAACGTGGGAAGAATCGGGATTACCATTTCACCTTCCGACCCTGATATCCTTTATGCCATTTATGCTGATAAAACCGGATATTTCGAAGGCGTTTACAAAACCCTGAATGGCGGCGATTCCTGGCAGCAAACCAACGATGGATCTCTTTTTAACATGTATTATTCCTACGGATGGTGGTTTGGCCGCATTCGCGTCGATCCGGTCAATCCGGATATCGTTTACGGCATCGGTTTCGATCTTTACAAAACTACCAACGGCGGAAATTCATGGTCGAATATTTCGGGATGGAACGTGCATGTGGATCAGCACGGCCTCAATGCCCACCCGGAAAACAACAACTTTGTGGTGTTGGGGAATGACGGCGGTGTTTACGTTTCGCAAAATGGCGGCAACTCATTTACCCACCTCCAGAACCTGCCTATCACCCAATTTTATACCTGCGAAATGGATTATCAGCACCCGGAACGACTTTATGGCGGAACCCAGGACAACGGTACCAACCGCACCATGACCGGCAGTTTAACCGATTGGTCATCTATTTACGGCGGCGATGGTTTTTATGTGCTGGT
>CAYNDN010000505.1:0-4175 GCA_964395075.1 uncultured Lentimicrobiaceae bacterium
AAAAGATGATAAAAGCTGCTAAATGTAATGTGTTGTTTTTAATGGAATTGCGGCAATGTGAATAATGCAGGTTAGAATTCAGAAGTATAATTGTTGATTTATGATTTCTCATTAAATGAAATACCACCTTATTACTTTAGGTTGCCAGATGAACATGTCGGACAGCGAGCGGGTTCGCACAGTTATCGAAAGCCAAACCGGTTATCAGTGGACCGATGACGAAGATGATGCCAATATGCTGGGTATTCTGGCTTGTTCCGTAAGGCAAAAAGCCATCGACAAGGTTTATTCCCGTATTCAGAAATGGAACAAGCGGAAAAACCAAAAGAGCCTGGTAACCTTTATCTCCGGATGCATCCTGCCCAACGACATGGAGAAATTCCTGAAACTGTTTGATATCGTTTTCAGGATGAGTGAACTGGAGAAGTTGCCCGAAATGATAAAACAATATGGCGTGGTTACTCCTGCCTCCTTGTTTAACGACCTGCGTGGTGTGCCCGGCAATGATAGCATCGACAATTTCTGGAAAGTAACACCGCACTACAGCTCCAACTTCGAGGCTTTTGTTCCTATCCAAAACGGCTGCGATAAATTCTGTACCTTTTGTGCAGTACCCTACACCCGGGGCAGGGAAGTTTCAAGGCCCTCAAAAGAGATCATTGCTGAGGTAGCGCGTCTCGTGGAGCAGGGCTATAAATCCATCACACTTTTGGGCCAAAATGTAAATTCTTATGGTTTGGACAAACAAGGTGAAGAGATTTCATTTTCAGAACTTTTGCGGAAAATTGGAGAATTCGGGAACAAATTAGATAAGGATTTTTGGCTTTATTTCACCTCACCCCATCCTCGCGACATGACTGATGAGGTTATCGAAGTCGTTTCGCAATACAAGTGCCTGGCAAAACAAATCCACCTTCCCATTCAGTCAGGCGATGATAAGGTACTGATTCGTATGAACCGCAAACATACTGTTGAAAAATACCGTCAGATAATGGCAACTATCCGGCGACTTATACCGGAAGCTACAGTTTTCACAGATATCATTGTTGGTTTTACGGGCGAAACAGAGGAGCAATTTCAGAATACACGTAAGATCATGGATGAATTTAAATACAACATGGCGTACATTGCCCAGTATTCGCCCCGGCCCGGAGCAACCAGTTCGCGCTGGGCCGACGATGTGCCCAAAGAGGTAAAGAGTGCCCGATACCATCAGTTAAGCCAAGACCTGCGAAAACATACTGCTGTTCATAACAGCAAGCTCATTGGCAAAACTATCCAGGTTTTGGTAACCGGCAAAGACCGTAAAAATGGTTTCCTGTCGGCACTCACCGAAGGTAAGATTGTTTGCAGGTTTGCCTCTGAAAATGCTGACCTGATTGGAAATTTTGTTGATCTTAAAATTACCTCATCAACCGATTTCTCAATAGAAGGCGATTTGGTAATGGCCGGGGCTCAGGTATCATAACTTTGATGTACATTTAGTTTTTGCATTTTAGCCTACATTATTCTCAAAAATCGCGTTTCATTGCCACGTTCTTCAGGGCGTGGGATTAAGAAACTGAATTATAATGACTTAAAAACCCTGAAAAATTTTTAAATTTATGAAACTAAATTTTTCAGGGTTTTTTATTGTGGCTTTTAAACATCATAAAATCCACGCCCTCGAAGGACGTGGCAACATATTTTATAATTTTGTGAATGAAGCAGGTTAGAGGTTCATGTAAAAATTTTGTTTTTTTGCATCCAAACCATCATGACTATTCAAATGCGCAAATTCTACCTATCAATTCTTATCACTTTTTTTACAGTTTCAGCTTTCAATCAGGAAGTTTATTTCCCGCCAGAGTTCGAAAAGCAGGAGGGTTTATTGCTGACCTGGGATTACAACGATAATCGAAATCCAATTACTGCTGCCATTGCCAAAGCAGTGCAGCCTTCTGCTAAGGTTTGGGTAATTTATTACCCCGGAACCGCCCCTATGGATACCACCGAAATCAGAAACTATCTGCGTGATCATGGTGTGCCTGATGAAAATGTGTTCCTGATCCCAGGCTGGACAGAGACTTTATGGATCAGGGATTATGGACCGTTTACCGGATATGAAATTGGCGAACCGTCAAACAGGCTTTTTCTTGATGCCGGATATTCAGCTTATGGCCGGCCTAACGACGATGCCATTCCCACCCAACTGGCCAATTATTTTAATATTCCGGTTGAAGATTTCCCGGTGGAATTTGAAGGAGGAAACATCCTGACTGACGGGCTGGGGCGTGGTTGGGGGAGTACACGGATTTTCTCACAAAACCCTGATATGACGCAGCAGGAAGTAAAAGAAACTATGGAGGAATACCTCGGACTGGATGATATGATGTTCCTCGAAGCACTCACCAATAGTGGCGGAGGCATCTGGTGCCATGTGGATATGTTTATGAAAATACTCAACAGCGAAACGATAATGGTATCCGAATACCCGGATTTTGTCCCCGATTATGAGCTGATCGAATCGTTTGTGGATACACTGGAGAAAATGACCAATGCCAATAACCGTGATTACGAGGTGGTGAGGATTCCGGCACCGCCAAAAGCAGACGGCAACTGGGCGCAAACCCAAAATGATGAAATGCGCACATATACCAATTCCATCATAATCAACGATGTGATCGTAGTTCCTGCTTATGACCTCCCGGAATACGACAGTGCCGCCAAACAGATTTATAAAACCAATATGCCCGGCTACCGCATCGAAATGGTGGATGCCACACCACTAACCCCGCTATATGGAGCCTTACACTGTATTTGCAAAGAAGTAATAAAACCAAATTACCTCAGGATCAATCACCGGAAAATTACTGGCATGCAGGATTTTATAGAACCATTTATCATTGAAGCTGAATTGTATTTTGATGGAATGCTGGATTCGGCTTATGTACATTACAAAAAAGCCGGCGATTTACAGTACGAAAAAACTATGCTGATCGCAACCGAAGAAAATTATTCAGCATCTGTTTCAGGCATTTCATGGAGTGATACTTTGCAATATTTCCTTACAGCTTCGGTGGGCGATGATCATGTGAGTTTCCCACCACAGGGGGAGGGAGGGGCATTCCGGTTCTGGTTCGACCCATCAGTGGAAACACCTGAAATTAACACAAACCTGCCGGAGGTGATTGTTTTTCCAAACCCCAACAACGGTGAATTTAAACTGTCTGTAAAGCACATGGATTTTCCGGTCCGTGTAAAAGTGCAGAACATGAAAGGGAATTTGGTTTATGATGCTGATATCGGTGAAGATGCATCGTTTATCGAAATGCCGGATGGAATGCGCAGTGGCGTTTACAGTGTTTTGATAGAAGCCTCAGGCAGTGTTGTGGCTGTTGAAAAAATGGTAATTTTATAGCTTGTGGTGCGTAGCCCTTAGTACTTGGTTGATAAATTGCGCAAACAAATAGCGGATAATCCTGCCTGAGGCTGGACTTCGCTAAGCAAATAAACATAAACCAAATAACACCTCCTGCGTTAAAGCTGAGAAGGACAAGGAATAACAAATAACCAATAACAACTACCCCCGTGCCTGTTTATCAACTAACTGACGAACTAATTTTTCCACACCCCGAGTTTGCCAATGGTGACGGACTACTGGCTTTCGGTGGCGACTTGTCGGTTGAACGGTTGTTGCTGGCTTATTCCAATGGTATCTTCCCCTGGTTTGATGATGATTCGCCGATACTATGGTGGGCAACGAATCCAAGAATGGTTTTGTTTCCTGAAAATTTGGTGGTTTCTGATTCGCTCAAACAAGCCATTCGAAATCGGGATACGGAAGTTAAATTTGATCACAATTTTAAGGATGTTATCAGGCATTGTGCAAAGGTGAAAAGACCGGGGCAGTATGGAACCTGCATAAACCCACAAATGATTGACACCTATATCAAGCTTCATCAGGAAGGATTTGCCCATTCTGTTGAAACATATTATAAAGGTGAATTGGCAGGCGGGCTTTACGGTATTTCTCTCGGCAGGATTTTTTGTGGGGAGTCCATGTTTTATCTGCGCCCTGATGCTTCAAAAGTTGCTCTGTATTACCTTGTAGAAAAACTTAAATCCTGGCATTTCAACCTGATAGATGCCCAGCAGGATACCCCACATCTGCACAGATTGGGAGGGAAATTGAT
>CAYNDN010000506.1:0-4157 GCA_964395075.1 uncultured Lentimicrobiaceae bacterium
TGTGAGCGATTCATAATCGATGGGTATATCGGCCATGGAGGCCGGGATACAACCACCTGAGGGACCGCCAATCTGGATGGCTTTGAATTTTTTTCCGTTGGGAACTCCACCGCCAATTTTTTCAACAATTTCACTGATCGTAATGCCCATGGGTACTTCAATCAAACCACCCCGGTTTATTTTACCTGCCAGGGCAAATACCTTGGTTCCCTTACTTTTTTCAGTTCCGATGCCAGCCAGTTTTTCAGGGCCGTTACGCAGAATCCACGAAATGATTGAAAAAGTTTCGGTATTGTTGATGAGTGTTGGTTTTTCCCAAAGCCCGGAGTCAGAAGGGTAGGGTGGACGGATGGAAGGCATGCCACGCTGACCTTCGATGGAGGCGATTAGAGCGGTTTCTTCACCGCAAACAAATGCACCTGCTCCTTCAAATACTTTAAGATGAAAACTGAAATCGGTTTTAAAAATGTGCTCTCCAACAATCCGGTTATCTTCCAAAACCTTGAGTGCTTCTTTTATCCGCTCAACCGCCAGCGGATATTCGGCCCTGATGTACAAAATGCCTTCATCAGCGCCTGTGGCGTACCCGGCAATGATCATTCCTTCAATTACCCTAAAAGGATACGACTCGAGTAACATCCGGTCCATAAAAGCGCCGGGGTCTCCCTCGTCGCCGTTGCAAATCACATATTTTTTCTCTGCTGTGGCATAATGTACAAATTGCCATTTTTGGCCGGTAAGAAAACCAGCGCCTCCTCGCCCGCGAAGTCCCGACTCCAAAACAATATCGACCACCTTCTCCGGGGTGTAGTCTTTCAAGCATTTTTCCAGTGCTGAAAAACCTCCCAGCCTCCTGTATTCATCAAAATCGGAGGGTTTGATATTACCTCTAAATTCTGTGGCAATATTCACCTGTTTGGCCAAAAATTCGGAAACCGGAGTTTCAGCAACGTCCAGATCGTACCTTTTCACTTGCCTGGGGGTATCATTGAGTACGAACTTTTCAACCATCGAAAACATATTGTTCCTCAATCGTTGCAGGGGACCAGCAGCTTTGAAATGCCGACTGACAACTTCACTAACTTCTTCAGGCTTTATCTTGGCGTAAAACGCAGGCTTTTCGTTGGGCTTGTGAATTTCAAGCAGTGGAACCTGGTTGCAGATGCCGACGCAGCCCACATGCTTTACATCAACGTTGATCCCCGACCGGGAAATGGAACTTTCAAGTTCGCTTTTCACATCAGCACTGCCGCTTGCAATACAACAAGAGCCAAGGCCAATCCTGATTTCCCCCTGGACGGGTTGATCCTGAGCAGATTTTTTCTGACCGTCTTTTCCTCCTGCCTTTCCTCCGCTCAAAAAATCTTCGATGATCTCAGGCACTTTTTCGGTGGTAACGTGCCCATAAGTTACATCATCAATCTGCACAACAGGTGCAATGGTGCAGCAACCCAAACACGCCACTTTTTCGAGGGTAAATATGCCTTCACTATCTGTATCTTCATCGCCTTCTAGTTTTAAATACCTTTTGAAGGCATCATAAACCAGCATGGCACCTTTAACATGACAGGCCGTACCTACGCAGACCTTGATCATGTGCAGCCCCACCGGCTTATGCCTGAACTGGCTGTAGAAGGTTGAGATTCCCATGATCTGGGCTGGTGTAATCTGAGTTGAATCACAAACGTGCTTCAAAGCATCTTCAGGCAGGTAATTAAATGCCTTCTGGATTTCCTGGAGAATTGGAATTGCAGCACTTTCCCCGGTTCCGTGATTCCGGATGATCTTATCGGTGATATTTTGAATTTCCTGGTTGATGGTTGTTAAGTTATTAAGTTATTTATATCGTTGAGACGCACTGCCTGCCCCGATTCTTCGGGGGCCGTGCGTCTTTACATTTTCAAGTTATTCTTTTCCTATACAGTAAAGATGTTCATCGCCACGTATGTAAATCCGTCCATCCATAAAGGCCGGTGTGCATACGGAGCCTTCGCCTAATGGGCAGTCAACAATATGCTGATATTCATCTCCGGGTTTAAAAATATGCATCACTCCCTGCATATCGATCAGGTAAACCTTGCCTTCAGCAATCATGGGCGAGGCGTAGATTGAATTATCAAATTCAGCTTCCCAAAGCATCTCTCCCGTTTCATTTGCAAAACAGACGATCACGCCATAGCTTGTTGCAACAATTAAATGTTTGTCGGTGGCCACAGGGCTTGGTACATCAGAAAGATAGCCGTAATCTTCCCATACTTTTTCCGGTTGATCCCCGATTTTAATCCCTACCAGGCTGGCATATTCGTTCAATGCAAAAACCATATTTGAATACGCAGCAATAGAAGGCCCAACCTCCCCTGAAAGGCAATCCAATTTCCAGAGTTCCTCTCCTGTATCAGGATTGTAGGATACTACCAGCGGATCAGCAGCGAGGAGGAGTTGCGGGCCGGATTCCAGTTGGGCAATCACGGGTGAAGCCCATGAGATTTTAACATCCCTGTTGGTTTCCCAAGCTGTTTCGCCGGTTTCTTTATCCAATGCCATTACTTTTTGCACGTTCCGCTGGTCCCACTGGATGATCAGTTTGTCGTTGTAAAGCAGCAAAGATGATGAATAGCCGTAATGATTGTCTGGGACACCCAGGTTTTTACCCCAAACCATTTTTCCTTCAAAATCGAATGCTGCCACATCGGCATCAGCAAAAATGGCGTAGAAATATTTACCGTCGGTGGTACCGGTTGGGGCGGCATAGCCTGTGTAATCCGGGACTTTGGGGGCTTTTTCCGGTGATCCGGGAATGCCTTTTACAGATGTTGCCCAAAGAATTTCTCCTGTTTCCCGATCAAAACAATAAACCTCCTTGTTGGATTGATCAGCTCCTGTTAAGAAAATTTTATCCTCCCAGATCACCGGTGAATTAAATCCGCTCAACGGAATTTTGGTCTTCCAAAGAATATTCTCGCCGGTTTCGCCATTCCAGTTTTCCGGGATATTGGTGTGGTAGGTAACCCCATTACCTCCCGGGCCGCGAAAAGCATTAAAGTTTTTTGCAACCTTTTCACCATAAGGAATGGCATACTTAAATCCCGGAGTTTCGGATGAATAGGTGTTACTTTCAGAATTGGATTCAACCGATTTGCTTTCGATAGGTTTAGTTTTAGCTGGAGTTTCTTCAGGCTTTGTTGCTGTTTCTATTGTGGATTCTACCTTAGATTCTACAGTAACTGCTTCCTTTTTTGTTTCCAAATCCTGGGTAGGTGTAATATCTTTTTTAGCTTTATTTTTCTCAGGTGAAATATTTTCAGTTTTATCTGTTAAGTCGGTTTCCTCAATAACCTGATTTGATTCAATTTCGGAGGTAGGTTGCTCAGTATTTTGCTGTGTTATTTCCGCAAGCGTTTGGTTGAAACTACTGCCCAGCTGACGATATGTAAGAAATGCAAAGATGAGTGTGACTGCAATCAAAATGGTACTGAAACCGGTTACCCATCTGCGGGTTTGCTTTTGCATGAACATCAAATCGGTTTTAATTTCGGGTTTCAGGTTTACTTTTTTCTTTTCTGCAGACAACAGCATTTGGAATGCCGCAATGGTCACCAGCACACCGATGAGTAGTAAATATCCCCCCATCCTGATTTGCCACTGGTTGGTGAAGTAGGCTTTACGCGCCAGCAGGTCAAGGGTGCGGATTTGCTCACGCAGTTGCTCATCTTCGGGGTTTTGGTTTAAGCGGCTAACCAATTCATCAAGAACGATGGTTTCCACCGGGTCGATGCGGTTCAACTGAAAATAGTTTACGATGATGAGCAGGCAAATCACAAAAGAAAATACACCGGCAACGGTGGCGAGGTTCCGCCAAAGAATTTTGTTTGTCTGATATGTTGGTTTTTGATTTAACATCGAATAACAATGTTCGAAACACGATTAACTTTTGTCTACCGGGCAATAATCCATGCACCTTCCGCAACTCAGGCATGTTCCTTTGTTGGGTTCATAATCTTTGCGATGATAAAACCGGGTCAGGTTCAGAAGTGTAATGCCGATCACCAACCCAATAAATCCTCCAAGAATCATACTTCCTGTTTTGAAGTCATTAACAATGGATGCAGCTTCAATATATAGTTCTTCTGCTGATTTTCCGGCAGTTTTAAATGCAT
>CAYNDN010000507.1:0-4154 GCA_964395075.1 uncultured Lentimicrobiaceae bacterium
AGGTAACACCGTTATTGTTGTAACCCACGAAGAAGATATAGCACGGCACGCTCATCGCATTATCAGGCTGATTGATGGTGAGGTGGAGACGGACGAAAAAAATAAAAATATTATGACCATGGCTGATTATACTTTACATGCCGAAGGATAAAATTCAGGGAGACAACAACGAATGGGTAGCGAATTTAAAATTTACACAAAAACCGGCGACAAAGGCGAAACCTCTTTGATTGGCGGAAAACGGGTGCCTAAATACCACGACAGGATTGAGGCTTATGGAACACTCGATGAACTCAATTCGTTTATCGGGCTTATCCGTGACCAGGACATCGACAAGCACACCCAAGATATGCTTATCGAAATCCAGGACAGGGTATTTACGGCTGAATCTTTGCTGGCATTAGATGCAGAAGCACCCCCTCAAAAGAAACTTCCAAAACTCGATGAAAGCGATGTAAAACTATTGGAAGATGAAATTGATAAAATGAATGAAGTGCTACCACCAATCCAAAATTTTGTGCTTCCCGGGGGCCATACTGTGGTTTCTTACTGCCACATTGCACGCACCGTATGCAGAAGAGCCGAACGCATAACACTGAAACTTTCTCAACACCACACCGTTCCGCCACTTATTGTAAAGTACCTCAACCGGTTGTCGGATTATCTGTTCGTTTTATCACGAAAACTTACGATGGATTTTGATGCCATCGAAACGCCCTGGAAAGCAAGGATTTAGGCTTTCTAAAAAAAAATCAAAAAAGAATCGGTAAGTCGCTAAAAAATATACTTTTGCAAAAATTTAAAAATCAGTTTTTCGAGATATGTATTGGACTTTGGAATTAGCTTCGAAACTTGAGGATGCACCATGGCCGGCAACTAAAGATGAGTTGATCGATTATGCAATAAGGTCGGGAGCCCCTCAGGAAGTTATTGAAAATCTCAATGAGATTGAAGATGAGGGTGAGATGTATGAGCGTATCGAAGACATCTGGCCGGATTACCCAACCAAAGATGATTTCTTTTTTCATGAGGATGAATACTAATCCTGGATGAAAAACGAAAAATACACCTTGCCGTAATTGCGAATCTCACGAAAATATTGATGCCCGGAATAATCAATGTGCTTTGGATGCTCAACGATTAGCCGGGCATTTTTTTTAAGCCACCCCATGCCCAAAATCAAATCAGGCAAAATATAAATCCCTTCCAGGTCATAGGGTGCATCAGAGAAAATTAAATCATACCCCTCCAATGGTGGCCTTTTCAAAAACCTGAACACATCTGCCCTGAATGGACGTATATTTTCGAAGCCAAACTCCGAGGCCATTTTTTTTATAAAGCTTACACAGTGGTAATTTAAATCTACCGCAGTTACGGATTTTACTTCACGTGAGGCAAATTCCAGAGTAATACTTCCCGTACCCGCAAACAGGTCCAACACATTTAAGTCGGTAAAATACACATAGTTATTCAGAATATTAAACAGGCTTTCTTTGGCCAGGTCAGTTGTTGGGCGAACCGGCAAATTTTTAGGCGGGTTTATCCTTCTGCCTTTATGTGTACCGCTTACAATCCGCATTGTTGCAGGTGGATGAGGGTGAAATAAAAATGTTCGGGTATTTCATCGAAAACATAGCTAAATTTAAAATCACTGTTTCGGGCGCCAAACCTGATGTTACGCACATATTTATAGGCTATCTCATACAGTGCTGAATTTTTTTCGATCTCACCAAGCAGGGTAACTTCCACTTTCTCAGGATTCAATTCCAGAAACTCAAGCACGTATCCCAGGAAGTACATAAAATCCTGCCGGGTTTTATACGGGAATGAATTGTGAAGCAGCATAGTGTTACCTTTAAGCACAACTATATCGAATTTGCGCACACCCACATTCACAAATACATTTTCTTCGTTACCCCGGTTCTTGTTTTGAAGCAAAAGGGATTCAATCAAAGGGCTGGAATAATGATGAAAGTTTGCAGCAGGGAAAAAACCGGATACAATTTCATAAACAGCACCTTCAACTGCCCAAATATTTTCTGCATCAAGCAAGGGAAGGTAATCATGTTTTATAACATTGAGGTGGGATACATAATGATTGAATCTCAGGTATTGCTCCTCCCTGCCCGACTTAAATAAAACATAAGGAACCAGTGTTGATTTAGGCGTATCAAAAAGAATTGATATTTTATTAAATGAATGATGCAACCAGTCAATTTCAGGGAGAAATTCCTGAAGGAGGAGGTTTAAAGACATGAAATTATTTAGCTCCTGAAAGTTCCATGAGGCCAAGCCCAGGAATTTGCCACGAACATTATCATAAATACAAAAAGAAAATCCATCCAGGGAAATCCGGATGGATAAATTATAATTTTTTGAACTTTCGGAGTTTAGAGCCTTGTCAAAAAGCGCTATTGATTGATGGACTTTTCCTGAAATGGCCATACTGAGCAATTACTCCCAGTTGCCGTCGGTGGTTGGTTCCGTCATAGAACCAACAATAAGATCCTTAACCGAACCTTTATTTACCTGATCTTTGGGTAATCCGTTGAGGTAATCCTGCTTTGGAGCAACAGCCATAAATACTGGTACCATTACACCACCTTTGTTAATTTTTCCGGCATCTAAATCAAATTTTATACCATCAGAAAATGGAATGTATTGAAGATCAGTAACCACAAAATTCGGCCTTCTGCCAAATAGAGAGTCAGCTACACTTACATAACCTAAGGTATCGTTAATCGTTTTGGTGAGGGTTGTATCATTCGGATCAAAAATGATGTTCACCACGGGAATTTGGCCTTCAACCATAAATTTGACAAGTGTATCAAAATTTGGTGCAAAGCTGTCGTTCAACGATCTATACATCTGTTGCACAGTCCTGATGTCTTTCAGGTTTTGAACAACGATTTCAGTTCTGTAATCTTTTTCACGGTTAAACCTAACAGGTTCCTGAATAGTTTCCCAAAGCATGTATCCCAGATACCCGATAACGATTAGAAGAACAATTTGAATGATTCTGATTTTCATAGTCCTTAATTTTATGTAAGTGCAAAAGTAGGAACTTTTTTGTATAACAAAATATTTTGTGCTTTATTTTGGATGATTCCAAATATGATAGCGAACAATAATGAAATCAATCACTTAGCAAAACACCAACAATAAAATTATTTTTCTTACATAGAAGATTTTATAGATACTAATTCAATTTCCTTGCAACTTTTATTTCCTCAAATCCCTCAATGATATCACCAACCTTGATATCATTGAAGTTTTCGATGTTCAATCCACATTCATATCCTGCCGAAACTTCTTTCACATCATCTTTAAACCGTTTCAGGGAACCCAACCTACCAGTGTAAATTACAATGCCATCACGAATTATGCGAACTCTTTTGTTTCTGTTTACTGTTCCGTCCAGCACATAACATCCGGCAATGGTTCCAACCTTAGAAATTTTAAATGTTTCACGTACTTCGATGTTGCAGGTAATTTTCTCTTCGATATCCGGCGACAGCATACCTTCGATAGCCGATTTAATTTCTTCGATGGCAGCATAAATAATGGAATAGGTTCTGATGTCGATTTGTTCTTTTTCAGCAATACGTCTTGCACCGAGTGATGGACGAACCTGGAAGGCCACAATAATGGCATTGGAAGCTGAAGCGAGCATTACATCGGTTTCGGTTACCGGCCCTACTGACTTGTGGATCACATTCACCTGAACTTCCTCTGTGGATAATTTCAACAATGAATCAGATAAGGCCTCTACCGAACCATCCACATCACCTTTCACGATGATATTCAGCTCTTTGAAGTCGCCAATGGCAATACGGCGCCCGATTTCGTCGAGTGTAATATGCTTTTGAGTACGCAATCCCTGTTCGCGTTGCAGTTGTTGCCGTTTCGAAGCAATAGTCTTGGCTTCGCGTTCATCCGTCATAACTTTAAAAGAATCGCCTGCCTGAGGGGCACCATTCATACCAAGCATTAAAACAGGAGATGATGGCCCCGCTACTTTAACGGCCTGATTTCTTTCGTTATACATAGCTTTAACGCGGCCAAAGTGGGAGCCGGCAAGTATTAAATCACCGATTTTCATAGATCCGTTCTGCACCAGAACAGTCGAAACATATCCTCTGCCTTTGTCGAGC